>CAZZKB010000041.1:0-7407 GCA_964654575.1 Microcaldota archaeon
TCAGAAAACCTCATGGTCTTTGATGAAATCTCAAAAACTATGAAAATGGTCACAATCTCAGATCTTGTAACTTCCAAGTTAACTGGTCAGATAAAATCTGATGATTTCGGGACAAAATATGTCGAAATTTCTGGTCTTTCTACATTTGCATTTAATCAAAAATCTAAGAAATACGAGCTATCTCCAATCACTCATCTCTCAAGACATGTTGCACCCTCCAAGTTGGTTAAAATAACTACTAAAAGCGGCCGCATTATCACAACTACTCTTGATCATCCCTTTCCAGATCGTTTTGGAAAAAAGATTTTGGCTAAGGATGTAACTGAAATTCTGACTCCGCACAAAATTGATTTCGATCAAATTGACAATCAACTCTCATTCGATTTTCTTGATGTGGCAGACGATCAGAATTCAATGATCCGTACCAATGAGCCAATATTTAACAATTCAATTTCACTAAAAGAAATATCAATCTCAGAAAAGATGCCTTACAAGTCATTGACAAACTATGTTTACCGCAAATCTTATCCTCTTTCTCTAGTCAAAAAATATTCTCCAAACATTTTATCCTCTAAGAGCTATCTACTTGGAAATAAGAACGATCATGTGTCTTTGTCGCCTTCAATAGATCTTAATGAAGATTTTTCTCAGATTCTTGGTCTATTTGTTGCAGAAGGGTTCATTAAGAAAAATCAGACAAAATCAAATCAAGTAACTATTACTGCAGCAAATTCAAAAGTTCGCTTTTGGCTAATCGATCAAATCAGAAAGGTTTTTGGCATCGAACCATCAGTTTCGAAAAATCACATAACAATGTGCTCAAGCTTTGTACTGCAATTATTCAAGTCACTTAATGTCGGCAGATCAGCATACGAAAAACAAATTCCAGACTATCTATACACTTCAAATGCGAGTGTTCGTAATGCGTTCTTGCGTGGTTACTTTACAGGCGATGGCTCGTGTTCTTATTCATCAACACTTGAAGTCAACCTTACCTCTGTAAACAAAAAACTTATTGATGGTGTTTCGTGGCTTCTAAATTTCAGTGGAATTAAACACTCTATAGTTTGCGAAAATCGCGAGATCAAAAGTGAGCTAATACTAAACTTTTATGGAAAACCAAAACCTGTCAAAGAATACAAAATAAGGATTTATTCGAGCAACGCTGCACTATTTATTCGAAAAATTGGGTTCGTTGGAGATAAACAAGCGAAGGCTATTTCGCTTTTATCAAAATGGGAATCCAAATCTAAGAATCAAAGAGCTACGTTTATTGGTGACTCATTTGTCGATCCTGTCATTAAAAAAGAAGTTATTGATTCAGAAGATGAATTTGTATACAGTTTGACTGTGTCAAATCACCACAATTTGATCTGCTCTGGTGTTACTGCCTTCCAGTGCGACGCCGACGAGGATTGTGTAATGCTATTAATGGACGCGCTAATTAATTTCTCACGTCGCTTCCTTAGCGAAATGCGCGGTGGAACGATGGATGCTCCTTTAGTTCTTTCACTCGAAATAAATCCAAAAGAAGTCGACGACGAATCACATTGCATTGAGTATGTTACAAAATACCCTCTCGAATTCTATTTGGCTGCTGAGAAAATAACTCCCCCTGGAGAAGTCAAATTGAGGATGGTTAAAGATGTCCTTGGAACTGAGGAGCAATATGAATTGCCTCTAACGCACCCAGGTGCATCTATTGACAACGGAAACATTCGCACTGCGTACGTAGAATTAGAATCTATTCCAGATAAGATCAACATCCAATTCTCACTTCAAGAGAAAATCTTGGCAGTTGATAGTAAAGATGCGGCCGAGCGTCTTATTCTAAGTCATTTCATTCCAGATCTTTATGGTAATCTACGCTCTTTTTCACGCCAAACTTTCCGCTGTGTCTCATGTAACACTATTGCCCGCCGCCCGCCGCTAACAGGTAAATGTGGCAAATGCGGTGGCAATCTTCTCTTAACTATCAATAAGGGCGGAATACAAAAGTATCTCTCAATTTCAGCCGATATTGTAAAGCGATATGATCTGCCGCTTTATCTAAAACAGCGGCTTGAACTAGTTGAAAAGGAGATCAAAAGTATATTCGATGATGATCGGGTTAAGCAGCTTGGTTTAAGTGATTTCCTCTGAAATACCTTGCAATGGAAAAAAACAAGAATCTTGCAGTGTTTTATTTGTCCTTATCAGCTGCATCTAACATTTGTTCAGTTGTTTTTTCGCCGCTTCTACTAGTATCCCCATTTGTTTCATTCAAATTCTTCTCTTTTGCAAGAAAAAATCGCAGGTACCTAAAGGTTGCTAGAATCAGCTTCTTCTTATCTCTGTTTTCGCTACTTCTTGGGCTGATTTACTTATTCGTATTTGTACTGCCACTTCTATCTACTGTTAATTGGTTTTCAAAATACTCTTCCGATAATCTGCTTTTTGCGATATTTGGTGTTTCTTTTCTGCTTGGTTTGGTAAATTCTTTTCTAGCTTATTCGATTTATAAGTTCGATAAATAGCCAAGTTGTCGTGTATATAATGTAGAAAAAGAATTATGAAAAATAAAAATTAAATTATTTGACAAAGTTTGCTGCCTGCTCACCGAGCACTGGAAGCATGAACTTCTCGCCATTCCATGCCTTAAATGCACAGTAGAGGTGAGCTCCAATTATTACAAGCCATAGTGGTAGGAGTAAGCAACCAATTATTCCGCCTATTCCACCAGAAGCTGCACTAAGTACGATTGTCAATACAGTTAATGCTCCATACACTACTACTGAAGCAACACCAAGCATCAATGCCTGATATGCATGAAATGCAAGAGTTTTATCATTCTTCTTATCTGTTACTAAGATAAACAACGGGACCCACAAGTTAATTATGTAGGCCAATGCGCCAAATAGTTTTGAATCGTCTGCCATATTATTTTAGCTCCTATTATAGGAACAGTCTCCAAAGAAGACATTCCGCTATGTTTAATTATTCTTCTCTTGATACAAATTTATAAAGTCAGCACATCGAAGTAGATTGTGGATTTGGTGCACTAATTATGCAATTTTATAACTCGTTGACAAAAAAAATCGAAGATTTTCACTCTATCGAAACTGATAAACTCGTTATGTATGTGTGCGGTTTGACTCCTTATGATTCAGCTCACATTGGGCACGCTCGAACTTACGTAGCTTTTGACGTATTAAAACGATTTTTGCGCTCGAAGGGTTATTCTATTTATCACATTCAAAATATTACTGATGTCGATGATAAAATTATCAAACGATGTCGAGAGACTGCTGCAGACCCAAAAATCCTCACCGAATCGGTTCATCGTGATGCTCTAGAATCATTTGATAAGCTTTCGATCTTGCGCGCCGATGTTTATCCAAAAGTCAGTACTCATATTCAAGAGATAATTGCTCTTATCAAAAAACTCATTGAAAACGGGTTTGCATATGAAACTTCAGAGGGTGTCTACTATTGCGTTTCAAAATTCCCCTGCTATGGGCTGCTTTCTGGTCAAAACATGACTCAGATAAAAGATGGTGCGAGGATCGAAGTCGATGAAAAGAAGCACGATCCATCTGATTTTGCACTGTGGAAAAAAACAACCGGCGAGATTATCGAATTTGCTAGCCCATGGGGTTCTGGCCGACCAGGCTGGCATATCGAATGTTCAGCAATGGCACTTAAATATGCAGGACGGACGATCGATATTCATGGTGGTGCGAGAGATTTGATATTCCCGCATCATGAAAATGAAATTGCACAAAGTGAGGCAGCAAGCGGTGAGAAGTTTTGCAATTACTGGCTTCATACTGGATTTTTGACAGTTGAGGGGGAGAAAATGAGCAAGAGCCTTGGCAACTTTATCACTATTAACGATGCCCTTACGAAATTCAGTCCAAATGCTCTGCGTTTCTTTTTCCTCCAATCTCATTATCGAAGCCCAGTTGATTACAATCCAGAATCGATCTCAGCTTCATTTGAGAGTGTCGAGCGAATCTTCAATTGCCTTGGTATAATTGATGAGACAATTTCTGCTCATAGCAATTCAAAGTATTCAGATGCTGATTTATCAGAACTAATCGATTCAGAGGCAGAAAAATTCTACGCTCATCTTTCAAACGATTTAGATACGCCAAGGGCAATTGCAGTTCTCTTTTCACTTGTTAAGGAGGCTAATATTGCTTGCTCAAAAGATAAAGTTGATGTTGCTTTGCTTAAAAAAATCAAATCTCACATTAGTGCGATGCTTGAGATTCTTGGTATTTTTGATACTTCAAAGTCGTCACTCTCACATCTACTTCCAAAAGTCAATACTCTGTTATCCGAATTTGATCTTCCAGAGACCAAGTCAACCGAACTAGGTATCGATGCACTTATCAATCTTAGAACAGAAGCAAAAAAGTCAAAAGATTTTGCAAAATCTGATCTAATTCGATCTCGTCTTTCTGCTATTGGCGTTACTTTAGAAGATGGAAAGTCTGGGGTAAAATGGAAGGTTTCATGACATCCCTTTCATCATATTGATTTTTTATCACATCTATTTACAAGTAATTTATGGTTCGAAAAATCAGGATTGCAGTTTTAGCCTCTGGTCGAGGAAGTAATTTCGAAGCTAT
Source organism: Microcaldota archaeon (assembly GCA_964654575.1). Classification (GTDB taxonomy): domain Archaea; phylum Micrarchaeota; class Micrarchaeia; order Anstonellales; family Bilamarchaeaceae; genus Bilamarchaeum. The sequence continues at coordinate 4,617 of CAZZKB010000041.1, forward strand.
TATTAATGCTATAAAAAGTGGCACGTGCAATGCTCAAATTTCGTTACTTATTACAAACAATCCTGATTCTGGTGCTGCTCAAATCGCAATAAAGAATGGCATCAAAGTCGAGAATGTAATTAAATCTGATTTTAAGAAACGAGAAGATCTGGATCTTAAAATCAAATCTCTTTTAGATGAAAACAAAGTCGAATTGGTTGTCTTAGCCGGCTATATGCTTTTAATAAAAAACAAAGAGCTTCTCCAGTCTTATAAAAACCGAATAATCAATATCCACCCTTCCTTATTGCCTGCTTTCCCTGGTGAAAATGCTCAGGAGCAGGCATTTAATTATGGATCAAAGATCTCTGGATTTACTATACATTTTGTCGACCAAACTCTTGATGGTGGCGCGATAATCTATCAGGAATCAGTAGATATAAGCAATTGTAAAAACGCTCAAGAGGTCTGCGACTTGATACTTGAGCACGAACACACTGGCTATCCTTATGTTATTGACCTCTTTTCAAAAGGCAAGTTTGAAATAAATGGGCGATTTGTTCGTTTTATCAAAGGTTAATCGTTATTTGGCATTTTTATCTATTTTTGCCCACAATTATAATACTTTTCATCAAATCTCTATCTATATGTCTATTACAAAAAGCGTGTTGCGTGACGCCATTTTACCAAAATTAAGAGAATCTCAAAATCGAACAAGTTCTGTGTTTGAGAGTGCTGCCTCTGGTGGTTTGAGCATCTGTGCAGTTAGCCTTCCTACTGCTGCAAATGATTCAGGGACTAGATTTAATTTCATCGTTGAGCATCAATCTGCTTCTGATTCTGGAGTTTGTATCGAATCTACTGGAAGACTAAGAGATAGGGATAACCACACGATTAATCTTGCCTTTGTTGGTCGAACTCTTGCAGAACGTTTAGATCTTTATCTAGTCGATCCCAAAAGTGTCCACGATGATGTAAATCAATCATCGAGAATTGCAATGAATTTGCGTGAAGATGCTTTAGGCAAGGCACTTTCAGAGGGAAGATTGCTGGTTACACTTCCAGGATCAAGCGAAATCTCTGCTAAAGATGAGAATCCTGCTGCAAGAGCGTTTGAGCTTGCACATCGAAAGATATTTGCTAGGTATAAGGAATTCTGTGAAGCTGTAGAAACTCCAGATCAATTTATTGCACTTGCATTTAAGCTTGAGGTTGCAGCGGCAATTGCACATAAGCTTTCTCATGATTTGTTTTGGGAGTCCGTTCCTCCACTTCGTGCAAAGGGTGTTAGGTCTGGCTTAGCTGAACTAAGATCAATTATGGTCGAGGGAGTAGTTTTCGATCCAGCTTTTGCAGTTCTTGATCTTTTGACCGACCCACGTACTATCTCTATTGCTCTTGCTGAATTTGATGCTACTGTTAGAAGAGAGTCTGCTCGTGTACTTCTTTATTCAATTGAAGATTTGCGAGCCTTTTTCAAACAATCAAACCTAGCTCCGCATTCTTCAAACATTCAAATTACGCTTGAGCAAATAATGGCAAATGTTCCAGACTCACCTGCTGAGTTTATTGACTCTGTATTATTTATGCCTCAGGACGTAGTGGTTCGACCTAACTTTGGCAAAAAATTAGCTTAATTTTTTTTAAAGCGGGCCTGGAGGGATTTGAACCCTCGGCGGTCGGATTTCACAGTGGTGGCAAATGCTGAAGCATTTGCCTAGCTTAAGAGTCCGATACTCTACCAAGCTGAGCTACAGGCCCAATTCTACTTCTAACAAGAAAGTATGGAAATAATTTAAAGAAAAAAGACTTTTTAAACCCACTTTTATCTAGTTTCCGCTTCCAAGTGAGTCTATGCTGTATTGGTTTCCGTCATAAATGACTCTCACAGAACCGTTTTTGTACGTTTCAACCCAACTTACATTATATTGTCTCATATATCTTCTAAATGGGTCTCTGGAGCCACCATTTTGGGCATCCTCATCTGCGCTTCCAGTTATGATTATTGTCTTTGGGTTTACTCCAATTAAATAAAGACCAATCTGTGCAGTTCCAGCTCCAACTCCGTAATATGGGGCTTGCATGATATCTGATCTGATCAAGTCTTTTTGCTGATTTATCAAATCTCCCTGAGCTCCTGTTTGGATATTAGAACTTAGAAGAGCGGTGAAATTTCTATCAGAAATTCTCAACACTACTGCGTCGTTGTTAACATCTTTATATGGCTGCTGCAAATTCGGATTAAGTGCTTTGAAGTCAATTCCATCTATTGTCTTATCAAAACCTCTGCCGATTAATACTGTCTTTTTCGAGACGTTCGAAACTCTGTTTATTACTTGGGCATATGTTTGGTCGTTATTCGGATTGTCTCTGCAATAATCTATAGTAATTATGTGTGTCTAATGACCTTATTCTAATTTCAGTTTTGGTATTCACCATACCATTCAGAAAGCATTTCTTGTTTTAAGTCTTCATAGTGAGAAATCATATCCCATTGCCAGTCGAAGAAATACATAAGTTTATTCATACTGTTTCTGAAATTTTCTAAATCAATTGTTGGCATTTTGATACTATTTTCTCTATTAGGACCTTTAGTAACAGGATAGCGAAAAGACATTGATTTTGGGTCGATACTGTTGAACTCATTAATCAATTTTTCAACATTATCAAGTGTGTCTTTTTCAATAGTACTGTCAATTTGCGGTAATAATTCATTTCTATATATATTCCATAATTTAGTCAAACTATGTTCATCAGGAAAATCTCCATCAGTTTCAATTATACAATCATCCTTAGCCTTTTTCATGCTCGT
>CAZZKB010000042.1:0-7280 GCA_964654575.1 Microcaldota archaeon
TGTCAACACAACAACTCCAGCACCAGTTGTCAATACAACTGTTCCAGCAGTTCCATCAACACCGTCCGTTCCAATCAATCCAGTTGCATCAATATTTACTGGTCCAACATCAGGTCAAGTTGGGGGCAGTGCGACATTTACTGTAGGTAACTGTGATGACTGTTCAATCCGTGCAACTAGCCCTGATGGTAGAGTAATTGTCTTGCCAGTTCAGAATGGTCAAGTAACTTTACCATTGCAAATGTCAGGTCAATACAATCTTGCTCTAGTGCGAAACGGTGAAGTATTGCAGAACTTAAGCGTCTCTGCAACTGTTCCAGTGTCAAGTCCTCAGCCACAATCAAACACAGCACCATCATCTCAAGACAATGGATTTGGCTTCTGGCTGATGATTATATTATTAATCATCATACTTGGCAGTGCTGCATACTACTTGGTGAGAAGAAAGTAGTCTTTTTTGTTATACTCTCTTTTCTCACTGTTTAATTTCTGAAATTCAAATTGAGGTTCGTTATGGTCTATTATCAATTCTTAAATTGCATATCAAAGGCTTTGGGCTTTGAAACTTCGGATTCCTAGGCTCATCATCTGGATTAAAAACCCCTGCTAACACATGTATTTTGCTAGATTTTTCTAGCTAGACTCTCCTGATTGCAAATGCTTTCAGGCGACTGACGGAGGATCTTGTTATGTATTATATTAAGACAATCGTGGATAGAATAAGGGTACCACCATCTCTATTTGGTAGTAAACTCGAAGATGCATTCCAAAAAATATTGCGTGATCAATACGAAGGAAGACTATTCAAGGAATTGGGTATCGTTCTATCTGTCGATAACCCGAAAGTTCTTTCTGATGGTATGGTCATTCCAGGCGATGGTTGTGCATACTACTCTGTTTCATTCGAAGCACTTTCATTCATGCCTACTGTAAATGAAGTATATACTGCAGAAGTTAAAGAAATCGTTGAATTTGGTGCATTTGCTTCAATTGGTCCATTCCAAGGGTTGCTCCACGTTTCACAGATTGGCAAAGACAAATACACTTACGATAAGAAAACAAAGAACCTTACTTGCAAGACTCCAAGTCGAGGAATCAAGAAGGGCGACACGCTCTTAGTCAAAGTTTCTACTGTCAGTCTAAAATCAACTTCGTCTGATACAAAGATTGGTTTGACAATGCGTCCAGATGGTCTTGGAAAACCAGAATGGTTTGGTCCAGAGGGCGAAAAGAAGGCTGCAGCACCAAAGAAAGAAGAGAAAAAGGGTGAAGAAAAGAAATGAGAGCCTGTAAGAAGTGTCGGTATATCATATATTCAAACGATAAAACCTGTCCTAAATGCACTGGCGAACTAACAGAAAAATTCTCGGGTATGGTTGTAATTTTGGATCCTGAGAAGTCTGAAGTTGCCAAGGTTGTCGATGTAAATGCTGTCGGCAGCTATGCAATTAGACTCAAATGAAAGGCTATTTTTCCTTTATTCTTGTTTTTGTAATTTCTCTCCTTCTAATTTCGGTAATCGAACTATATCAAACAAAATATTCATTCTCACTATCAAAAGCAATTATTTCTGAACGATCCTACGAAATCGGCAGCAACTATGAGCACTCTATTAAGGCAACTATTCTTTCTGGTGCAAAAAAAGGTTTTGATACTTACGATGCAACGCATTCGATTTCGATGTGCAATCATTGTCCGGACTACTTTTGTAATCCTACTCATTCATCAACAAATTATTGCGATGCAGCATTGTGCTCACTCTGTTTTAGAGATTCGGAAGCGATTATCGAGTCAAATCGTCAAGCCGTTTCCAGTCTTAGTTTGCTTAGTTCGATAGAAAATTCATCTGATTTTAGCCTGTCTTTTAATATTCCCGATTTTGATGTTTTTCTCGTGGGTGATTCTCTTTCAAAAAACGGCGTCTCATTTTCTTCTATAAGAACTGCTGGTCAAATATCTCTTTTAGTCAATAGTTCTAAATTTCAAATCTATGCAAAGAAGACTATTCCAAGTGGGTTGGTTCAGCATGATTGATTCGCACAAAAAGGGTCAAGTTACATTTGAATTTGCCCTAATGATTTTCGTTTCTATTTCTATCGTTCTGATCATTTCGTATTCTCTTCTAAGAGAAAAGGATTCAATAAATTCATCTCTGCCTACAATGAGTTCTTCGTTTGTTGCAGAATCTGATGCTAGAGCATTTGAAAATTCTCTATATAGTGGCTTTGAAATACATTATCAATTTAGTTCGAATTCGAGCTATCGTCTTGAGCAGGGACTTATGCACTATCTAATTAACGGGCGTCTTATTGAGATCGAAGGTGTTTTTCTTGACCACTAAATCCCTTGGTATTTTATCATTCGATGGGCTCTTTAGCTTCATTCCACTTATCTTAATGGTCAGTTTCTCGCTTAATTTAGTTGCATTTATTTCTACAACTTCAGCAGAAAATTTTCATCGTCAGCAGGTATTTGATAAATTGACTTCAATTGCTGACTATTCTCTTAAAATTGGCCTTGTAAGTGAGCAGAATTATCTTGATTTATCAAAGCAAACTTCTGAGTATTCTAAGAGAATGGTCCAGTTATCAAAACTATCTAACTTGTCTATTTCTACTTCTCCTGTTTCTGGTAATATGTTTTGTATCTATCGCTTAGGGGTTTTCGGCGCATCAAAAGCTGTTGTTAAAATTTATTTTTGCGGTGATTGATTGCAAACAATTGAGATCATAATTAGCAGCTTGTTTTTACTTATCTTCTTTAGTCTAATCTCATCAAATGTATCCATCGAAAAATCTACTGATATCTCTCTTCAAAAACAACATATCTATTCGGATATTTGGCGTACTTTGGAACTTCGAGGGGATCTGGAAAAATTGGATGATTTGCATCGGCAAGATGTCGAATCCGATTTGGATAATATTGGGTCAATTACTGGTTATTGCATTTTTATTGAGGGCGAGCGCTTTACTAATTGTCGTGGGGCTGCTGTTGGTCAATTACTACTAACAGATGAGCGAATAGTTATTTCTGATGCAAAACCACGAAAAGTAATTTATTCAGTTTATCAAAAGTCCTCTCCAATAAGTTAGCCTCTTTCCACGTCGTGCGTCGTACCAAGTATAATATAAATATATCCGACCAATTAAGTAGCAATAACAGTCAATTCTTAGGTGATCTTTTGAGTGTTGAACCTTCAAGCAAAAGCGATCTAGTTTCTTATCCGATTAGAGATATTGTTCAGGAAGCAAAGAAGATAGAAAAATCAGGAACACAAATGCTGTACTTGAACATCGGTGATCCGGCGCCATTTGGCTTTAGGCCTCCATCGCACATACTCGAAGCTGCCTCAGCAGCAATAAAAGAAAATTACTCTGGTTATGCTCCCTCAGCTGGAGATCCAGAATTAAGGCAGACAATTGCAAAATACGAGCACGTTTCAGAGGAAGATGTTTTTGTTACTGCTGGTCTGAGTGAAGGTATTGATTTACTTTATCAGGCATTGCTTGATCCAGGTCGAAACATTTTACTACCTTCTCCTTCTTACCCGCTTTACATTACTAAAGAGCGAATCGGTTATGGTACAATGGACTTCTATGATTGTGATGAGAATTTCGAGCCTGATTTAGATAATATGCGAAAATCTATCAACAAATACACAAAAGCAATTCTAGTCATTAATCCAAACAATCCAACTGGTGCAGTCTATTCGCGCAAAACCCTTCAGGGAATTCTTGACCTAGCTGGCGAATACAAATTGCCGATTATTAGCGACGATGTGTATGATCAGATGGTCTTTGAAGGCGAAATAACTCACATGCGTGATTTGGCAAAAGATGTTCCAGTTGTTTGCGGAAACAGTCTTTCAAAAAATTACATTTATCCAGGAGCGCGTGCTGGCTACATCGCATTCCATGGGCAAGGTTGGGATACTGTAAAAGATGCTATACAGCGTTTGTGCAATCAGCGTCTTTCAGTAAATTGGGAAATGCAGCGTGCTTATATTGCTGCAATTAAAGGATCTCACGATCACATACACAAATTCAATGCCGAGCTTAAGATTCGAAAGGACATACTGGTCAAAAGAGTCGCAGAGATCGATGGTCTTTCCTTGGCAGCTCCAAAGGGTGCATTCTATTCCTTTATCAAGGTTGAAGATAAAAGATGGAAGAATGACACAGAATTTGTTCGTGGACTGCTTAAATATGGTGTCGTGGTTGTTCCAGGCTCAGGCTTTGCACCAAACCTAAAAGACAAGTATTTCAGACTTGTTTTCTTGGCTAAACCAAACCAATTGGAGCATGCATTTGATCAGATTGCAAAGTACATGAAATCGTAATTCTACGTATTTTGTCGTATTTTCAATTTTGTTATTTTTTCTCAATATTTTCTTCAAATATCGTGTTTTTACATATATTTTTTCGTCATTAGTGTTCGGTCTAACATTTATTTTTATTTTTCCTGTTTAATCTCTTTTTACCACAACTATTAAATATAAGTTTTGCCCTTCTTACTACTGTACGTTTTGTGATACTTAGAGTGATTGATATATGTCTAGAAAACTTGCGCACACTGTTGACTTGCGTCATGATAAAGGTCCAGCTACAGTTGCATTTGTTCCAACTCTTCCGTCCCCTCTAGTAGATCATAATCCAACCAATGCTCGTTATTTTGGTTCAAATGGTAGTGTCTATACTCCAATTTCAGTAATTTCAAGCGGTGGTCATGGGACTGTTTACCGCTCATGTGATCAGAATGGGAATATTGTCGCACTAAAAGTTCCAATTCATGAGTTGGACGAAGATCACCTATCAGTGCGATTTAATCGTGAAATTGAAATACTTCTTGAGATGGGTCTAAATCATCCAAACATAGTTCGCGGACTTGATTCTGGCTACATCGACTCAGAGAGAAGATTTTTGGTAATGGAATTCATTGAAGGAGAGCCTCTTTCACAAAAACACTACTCCGATTGGTCAAGCGTTAGAGAACTCTTCTTACAAGTTTGCAGTGCCGTTGATTATCTTCACACAAGACCAAACCAAATTGTCCATCGGGATCTCAAACCAGAAAATATTATTATCCAGCCAAATGGAAATGTAAAATTAGTTGATTTTGGAATTGCTAAGGCTGCAAGACACAGAACAATAACTTTAGATGGTTATTTTGTTGGTACTGTAGGTCGATCTTCAATGGACAATCTTTCTGGAAGGCAAAGATCAGTTGGTCCAAGAGATGATGTTCTTTCTTTAGGAATCCTGCTCTACGAAATGATAAGTGGGCATCAGCCATGGGAACTGATTTGTTCTATCTATCCAACTTTAAGTGCAATTGGTCGATTGGGTCTTCTTGCAATTTTAAGCGAATCGGATAAACTTCAATTTAAGGTTTCTGTAAGCTACAATGTTCCTCCCTCATTAAGAGAGGTTATTGGAAGATCAATGGATTTAGATCCAAATCGTCGATATGGTTCAGTTTCAGATCTCGTATATGGAGTTTTATCTGTTGCTGATTCTTTTGATGTCCCATATGTGCCTGATCGAACTACAATTCCACCTGCGATATTAAATGATATTACTCTAAGAAATTCAACTCCACCAGAGTAAATATCATTTCTTTTTTCCTTTCTCTGCTTTCTTCTGCCTTAGTCGATCTAACAATGATTTTTCATCATCCTTTTGAGATTTTTTCGGCATTGTTTGCACCGGTGGTGGTTCATCCATTTCTTCTTCCTGACCTGCGCTCTCTTCAAGCGTATCTTGAGACATTCTTGGACTTTGTGTTGCGGCTACTGCTGGCTGCTCTGGTACTTCCTCTTCATGCGCTTGTCCAGATTCAGTGTTTCTCCTTTGCAATTCTTGGCGTATTAAGTCACTAAATAACGGCATCCATTTGTCCCAAGCAGCTCCAAAATCAATGTGTCCCTCTTCCTTTTCCATTGATGAGAGGAGTTTATTTGCTTCAGTATTTGCTCTTAATACAAAGTCTAATTCGAGAAGCAACTTATCATTCATTCTTTGGCTTGCGGCATATATTTCATAGTACATTTTTCCTTTCCAAAATGCTTGAAGTATGTACTGCTCTGGTGAAATTCCAGTTTCCTCACTTCTTCTAGCAAGTGCTGGCGGGATGAACGCTATATCAAGTTCTTTTTCAAGTTTTCTCATATCAACTTTGCTAAAATCTCGATACATTGCCTCTGGGTTTCTGACAAATTTGGCTTCCCAAGTACAAGAGTCAATACTATCTCCTCTTCTAAAGCGGAATATTTCGACAAATTTCTTCTCATCAATGTCGCTTTCGTATTCAAACCCTAGAACTCGGTAAACTCTTCCCTTTCTACCGAATCGAACTTTTTTAAGGAAACTATATCTGTCAGTTGCGTACATACTTGCTGCCGGAAGACCGAACACCAATTCTAACCTATCTTGAACATCTCGCAATGATTCAGCGTGCAAGTTGTAGAGCAGGAAAACACCTGGCTGTGTATTAAGCAAATTGATTATACCCTGGACTGCAACACGGGAGCGTACTTCGTTGATAATAAGTGCAGCATCACCCATACGCAAGAGTGCATTTGCCATTGTAACTAGGTCGAGCTCCTTGCTCGTCGATTGGTCTATTTCAGAGCTTTGAACTCTTGCAGCTCCAATATGGAAGCCTCGCTTTCTAAATGCTCTAACTGGAATTTCTTCGATATCCTGAACTGGAATTATTCTTCTTCTGGTTCCGATCGAACTGACCTTTGCGGCAGTAAATGAAGTCTTACCGACTCCCTTTAATCCAAGAACTGCCTCAGAGCATCCAAGAGTAACCATCACATCATCATACCCAGCAAAGAATGGAGTAAATGACCTAAAGTCGAGATACTGTGCGTATGTAAATGGCTCCTCTTTCATGATACGAAGGGCTCCTTGTAATTCACCAAATGTTGCTGGTGGTCTCTGAAGGTGGCATCTCATCGAAAGCCTTTTCATTACCATATCAAGTATTGGGTTTGAATCATCAAACTTAATGCTTCCTTTTGATGAATAAGTGATATTTCTAAATGCGCGCTCAAGTAAATCCCGGTTATATCTAAAGAGTGTGTGACAGACTCCAAATTTTCGGTGTTCTATGTAAAGCGGTGAGTTTTCACTATCAATATATACATCAGTAATATTCTCCTTATCAAGAGCCAAGTTTTCGATGTGAGCTCCTAATCCAACAACCCATCCAGCACATTCTCGACCCATTGCCATCGCTTCCTGAGTATTGATCGCTATTCCTTCAAGCATGGC
>CAZZKB010000043.1:0-7267 GCA_964654575.1 Microcaldota archaeon
TCAGAATTAGTTGGTAAAAATATCGCTTCTACTATTGGCAGAATTGTATTATTTATTGCTTCACAAACTACTCTTGGTCAACTAATTGGTTCAGTTTGGTATGCTGCATCTGGAAAAAGTATGTTCGAATCAGCATTTTCTAATCCTGATTCTCTTGCAACTCGAAGACAAAAGGACTTAGATTCATTACGTGATGTTGCAAGAGTCATTGACAGGGTTACTATTTCAGGCGGTCGAGAAGCTCAAGTTATGGGGGTCGAAACAGTTGGCGATAACACTCGAATGACTCTTAGAGTTGCTGGACAAAATGGTGCGTCTGATACTACATTTACTGTAGTGACTACTTCTGAAGGTGTTGTCAAACAAATCGAAATGCGAGTTCAGGTTGCAGGTCAAAACGGACAGCCAGAAGGTCAGACAATTATAATCCGAGCTCCAGATAGTGTTTCATCAAATTCAGTTTGGATGCGTGTTCCTGATCCAAACAATCCAAATCAAACAATTCCAATGCAGGCTCCAGCTGCAAGTTATTTTGTGCAGCAGCAAGATGAGCATGGCAGAACAATCGAAGTTCCAATTGCTCCGGTTCAGGGAGATCGATATTACAATGCACTTTTTACATCTCTTCCAAATGTTCTTACAAACTTTGTTCCTGGTCAATCAACAAGCGTCGTATCTCAATACTCCGAACAGCGTGCAGCCATGAATCTTTTAGTTAGTACAATACAGTCTGACTATCAGGCAGAAATGGCAGAGAGATCTAGAATAATCGGAGAACGAGTTCCACACAATATTATTGATCGTGCTGCTAACATTTACGCTGCACAGTCTTTGGAATCCACACTACATTTATCTACTTCAGAATTAGTAGAACGAATTCCAAGAGGAAGCATGGAGCCAGCTGCAGTTGTTGCTGCAATCCATGCTGCATATTCCCATTCTTTTGGTTCTGATGAATTTGCATCTAGACTTGCATCTTCAAGTGCTCTAGGCAATCAAAATCAGGCTGATATATTGCGTGATGCAATTAGTCAGTTATCACCCGAATCTCTTCGCGGAACTCGAGCTGCTGTAGGCTCAGCCCTATTAGATCATTTAGATCATATTCTTATTGCTCATCCAGAATTAAAGCAGGATGTTACCAGATTGCGCGAATCAATTGAATCTGCTGATCGCGGGGCTGTTGCCGCAATCGATATTATCCGCAACACTTCAAATGATTTCCATGGCTCGCTGATTGATTCGCGGGTTCCACCTGGACTCTCCGGCGGCTTACTACAAGGATCAACTTCAAGCATTGCTGCTCTTTCTGCCGTTGGAGAAAGCCTCGATCCTTCAGTTCGATACTCTGATAACGCTGGATCGATATTAGCACGTGCTGATTTGACAACTCTTCCTGGCGGTGAAGATGTAAGGCGCCAAATCGCTCCATTTACTCTTCTTGCGGCTGGCTCAAACTCACTTAATATGCTAAATCCAAATTCCGATCGCCCAGCTGATCTTTCTGCTCAAGCAGTTGCAATTGCAAATTCATGTACTAGACAAAACGAAGTCTATGCAACGGCAATCACTATTGCAAGTGAAGAAGGCCATGATACTTTAGGTCAAAACTACAATGCAACTGCCGAGGCGTCTCACCATTTCACATACTCCACGTCTGTGATTGCTGCAACTGGATACGCTCCAAGAGAAGGTCAATTGGAAGAGGCTACTTCAAGCGAGCATCAAAGACTTGAAACTCTTCGTACTACTGTTGAATCACAAATTCGCTCTGGTAACCTCCAAGCTGCTCAGCAAACTTTGGAAGCTTATGCTCAGCGAGCGCAGATGCTTGGGGATGAGCATGCTGCTACAATTGCACTTAACGCTCTAGCTGCAGTTTCTACAGCTTCAAATCAAGCTAACTTCAATGCAAACGAACCAATTGAGCGAGACCCGACAAATCCATCACCTCCAAGCTATTCTGAAGCAAGGCGCTTTGATCGCTCTCCAAATCCGGAGGGTGTCTTTGCACAAGTTTCAGCAAGCCTTTCATCAATAAATGAAACTGAACTTGCACAAAGAGTTCTTTTCAATCAGCACATGGTTGAATCCGAAAATTCTCACATTCAAGGAATTACTAGTGCAGTAAGGGCTGGCGATACGGAACGTGCATTCAATCAACTTGAACAATGGCGCTCTCAACAGCTCGAGCAATGTCGCTTAAACGGAAGTGATACTTCTGAATTAGAAAGAACTTACACTCAAGCTCGTGATGCTATTATTAGCGCCCCAAGACAATCTGAAGATGATAAAATTGCTTATGGACGAACTCTTGAGAGTGAAAATCGTACCTTTGAGCACTTGCGTGAAAATACGGTGGCTTCTATTGCTGCTGGATATACGGACACTTCAATTGCTGCACTTAGAGAATACGAACAACGCTTACGAGCTGTCGATCCTCATGATGGTAATCCATATCCATCACCCGATGCAGTTCGTCGGGCTGTCGAAGCGGCAGAATCAGCAAGAGCTGATCGATCTGCATCTGCACGTGCATCTGCTGAAGTCGATGCATTTTTAGATCAAGTTGATGTTTCTGATTTTGCTGCTAGAATTTCACCCCGGCCTAGTAGAGATGTTTTACGTCATGTAGGTGATCTTACTCATACTCTCTCGAGTTATGATTTAAGAAATAATCCATTTCCATTAGCCAATCCTACTGACTATGAGGCATATATGCGCGAGCGGCACATTAGTGCCTCAGCAACAGCTTCATACAATGCTGCTGATCACTCTGCTCGAATCGGAACTCAAACTCTTGCTGATATTGCTGGTAGGCCAAGATGAGGTTCGTATTCACAGGAACTCCAGGAGTTGGGAAATCCACCCTTGCGGTGCTTCTAGCTAAAAAACTAAGGATCAAACTGATGTCTGTTTCGGATTTTGCAAAAGCACACCGATTAGTAAGTAGAAGCGCAGAAGTTGATATAAAAAAGCTTTCAAAAAAACTTCTTCCAAGTTTAAAGAATCTAGATTCTTACATTATTGAAGGGCATCTAGCATGCGAATTCAAAATTCCAGCTGATTTTGTCTTTGTTCTGCGGTGCGAGCCTAAAACACTAAAATCTCGCCTAAAGAAAAGAAAATATTCTAAAGAAAAAATATATGAAAATTTAATGTCGGAAATTCTTGATTATTGTCTTATTCTTTGTGAAAAGAACTATTCTTGCAAAATTATTCAGATCGATACCTCAAAGAGGTCATTAAATTCAAGTCTAAATCTCATATCGCAAGTAATAAAAGGCAAAAAGGCGAAAGGGGATGCTGTCAGTTATAAACTAGAAAAATACATCGAGGGTGGCAAGCTGTGAAAGAGGAGAAGAAACTAATCGAGGCGGCGCTTTTTATCAGTGCAAGACCTATGTCTCTTGAGGAATTGAGAACATTAACTGGTATTGGTGCCTTAGGTTACCTTCAGAATGTAATGACTGAGCTTATGAAAGACTACTCTGAGAGGGCAATTGAAGTTGTTCAAAACGAAGGCAAATATGAAATGCGCATTCGTGATGATTGCCTTGGAAAAGTCAAGCAATTTGCCCAAGATATCGAGATCACAAAAAGTGCAATTCGAACACTTGCCTACTTATCAAAACACGATGGTATGTTAAAATCTGAACTAGTTCGAAAGATCGGAACTCACGTTTACCTAGATGTAAAAGAGCTAGTTGATTCAGGGTTTGTAAAAGCAACTCGCTCTGGTCGAACTTCAAAACTTACATTAACTGAAAAATTCAAGAAATTCTTTGTTGCAATGCCGTCTCTTTCAGTTCCAGTTGCATCAAATTCTCAAACTTCGCTTAATGATATTAATATGGAAGAGCCACCTACAGAAAGCGCACCTGCCGAAGCTTCAGAGATGGAAGTTGCAGAGTCAATGAGTGAGTAGGTTGTTTTTTAAACCTCTTTAATCATATATTTTGTACTTATTTCATGCCGACATCGCATAACCCGGTATTGCGGAGGTCTTGAACAAACTTTTAGGAAAAGTTTGATCAAAACTTGCTTTTCCAAAATGTTCTAAGCAAACCTCTCCCTCTGGGATTCCAGGTTCAAATCCTGGTGTCGGCGTTCTAGACTTCGTGAGCTAAAGCTCACTCGTCGACTTCGTTCCGCCTATCCAGGATGCTGCCTTCGCGACCTAAAGGTCACTCGGCGTCCTGGGTGTCGGCGTTCTTCATTTTCCGATTTTAGTAATCTTTTTAATAATTTCATTTATATTAAATAGACATGCAAAAGCCACGCCTTGCTTACGAGATAACTCTAGAAAAACCAACTTTTGATTATATACAGCGTGCTTCTGAAATACTTGAAAGATACAACATCTATTCACTAACTCTTCCGTTTGAAGATCGAAATATCAACACTCACTTAGTTGTCGAATCAAAAGATCTTGAGCGGTCAATCGACCTTCTGCGGGCTAATGGGTTTGACCCGATGGAAAAGCAGGTTCTTGTTATGGAAATCGAGAATCGAACTTCAAAACTTGCTGAAATTGTAAGAAAAATTTCAAATCAAAAAATTAATCTTCTCTATGCATTTTCTGTTTCTATCAATCCATCTACTTCTTATCTCCTTTTGGGAACTTCAGACAATAAGAAGGCTATCGATCTAGTTTAGGCCGATCCAAAAAATAGAAACAATCCGGCTCCAATTATAAGAAGTGCAATTACTCCTATTACTTTGTAGAAGTCTTTGTGTGCAGCAATTTCAAGTAATTTCTTTACTGCAAACATACTAATCACTCCAGCTACAACGCTACCTACAATCAATGGCATTGAGATGGAGTAGTTGTGTTTGATAAAAGGAAGAACCAATTCTACTCCAAGAACTATTGGAATGCTCATCAAAAAGCTTAATCTAAATGCATCGGCTAGTGACACCTTTTGAGTCAATAGAGCTCCAATTGTTGTTCCGGATCTACTAAAGCCAGGAATTGCTGATAATCCTTGGGCAAGCCCGACAACAACTGCTTTTTTAACATCCAATTCTTCGCTAACTTCTGCTTCTTTTCGATTCTTGTGCATGTATGCAATTACTAGTAAAAATGCGCCTATCATGATTGTGAAATATGATTCAGGAAAATCGAAGTTAAGGGTCAAGTAAAGAAGCGGCAGTGCGATTATTCCAGTGCATATTGTACTTACTGCTAAAAATACCGCCAAATTCTTCTTTGCATTTTTGTCTAACACACTCTTTACTATTGCTATTAAGTCGTCTCTAAAATAAACTACTGAGGCGATTAAAGTTCCAGAATGAAGGAAAAGCGCGTCTCCAAGTGCTTCTTTATAATCAAGACCAAAAACAAACTTTCCAAATACTGCAACTACTGCCTTAGAACTGACCGGAAGCCACTCTGTCACTCCCTGTATTATTCCAAGAACAATTGCCTGTAAATAATCAATCATTATAATCAGTATCCGTTTTACTTATTCTTTCTCCGATCAATAGTATCTTCGACATCTGGGCCAGTTCCGATTAATGTTACTGGTAGTTTAAGTTCTCTTTCTACTTCTTCGATGAACTTTTTTGCCTCTGGAGTTAGTTTTGAATAATCTTTAACTCGATCATTGCCTGGGAATTTGACATCTATCTTTGTAATTGCAATCTGAGTTGCTCCATTTATTCTGGCTGCAAGTCTCAAGTCGTCATAATGCAATTCTGGCGAGCTTCTTCTTGCTCTGCCAGTTACTGTGCCATACTCCTGCATGCTCTTTTTCGTTGCTTCCTCAATAGATAATTCGTTTTTCAATGGTCCAGAGCCTACTCGAGTTGTGTATGATTTTATGACCATAACCACTTCGTCTATTTGAGTTGGGCCAAGGCCAACATCTGCTGCTACTGAGGAGGCTGAGACATCTTTAGAAGTTACAAATGGATAAGTTCCATAGTAATTCGATAGCATGAAACCTTGAGTTCCCTCTACAATTACGTTTTTAGCTTCATTAACTTCTTTGACAACATCAGTTATGTATGGCTTAAGTTCAGGCGCATCCATTACTGTTTTTCCAACTCGATTCACTCGATCTGAAACAGCTGGACCACAGCCTGTTTTAGTACTTCCAATCTTCTTTGAATTTTCAGACGAGCTATCTCGCTCTATGTGCTCTTTTGTAATAAGACCGCATCGAAAATCAATTCCGCATCTTTTTTGACCATTGACTAGTTCGACTTCCTTAAGAAATACTTCTGGGTTAACAAAAACTCCTGCTCCAATTAGCACTCGTGCTTTTTCATTAACAAAACCGCAGGAGAGCATCCTCATTGGATATCTCTTTCCTTTGTAATTGACTTCGTGCCCTGCGTTTGGTCCTACTCCACCTCGAGCTATTACTTGAGGGTTATCAGTAATCGACATGTATGAAATGATTTTCCCTTTTCCCTCATCTCCATATTGCCCGCCTACGACTATAGTTTTCATATTAATGACCTTTGAATTGTGAATATAATCAATTGGAAAAGAAAGGATAAATACCCTGCCTTTTTCTGTTACACTCCTTTATATGTATCTTTCAACACCAATAATTCGAGAGGTGTAAGAATGTCCTTTGGTGGATGTCTTTTGGCAAATCAAACAAGGTGGTATGAAATCCAGTAATCAAATAAGCTCTAGTTCTACTAGTGAAACGGGGGTGAAAAGAAAATGAGTGCCCCCGTAGTACGTCCTGGTGTTTGTGCATTAGGTGCGGTAGGTCGTTGTCGCAGTAGCGCATCTGTTTTTGCCGCTGCTTTTGATCGAAGCTTTGAGCGAGAAATGCCTAGTCATGCAACTGTTCCAGATGAAGTAAAGTTCGGCAGTTCTAATGTTGGTAAAAATATGACTGTCTATATGCAATATCCAGAATGGAAAACCTCTGGTGCTGTGTAATCTTTGAATTTATCTTTTTTATTTTTGTTCTTTCTTATTTCCTATTAGCCAAAATCGAAAGTTTCTCTAAGCAAAGTCTTAGCGCATCTTCTGGCTGGCACTTAAATGCTCCACCAGCTGCTTTTGGATGTCCGCCCCCAGAGCCGCCAGTTGATTTGGCAGCCATGGACATAACTTCATTCATGGGAATTTTGACTTCTCGCCTAGCGCGAGCACCAACTCGGGTCTCATCTGTTTCTTCATTCCACTTTGCAACAAATGCGATGTCTGCTCCCTCAGTAAATGCTGAAGCCGCATCGCTCTCATTGCTTTTTGTCTGGCTTGTCGCTATGTAATACCCATCTTGGTAAATATAGCTCA
>CAZZKB010000044.1:0-7245 GCA_964654575.1 Microcaldota archaeon
TGCAAAACTTAGTGGTTCAAACAACGATTCGTATATCGTGTGCAAAGTTTTCGAAACTCTTGGCTTTAAGCCTTATGCAAGTCCTGATATGCTTAGTGCTGCTCATCCAGACATAAAACCACCAAAGGTTAAGGGTAGAAAGCCAAAAGGCTAATCGGGTTCGATGATATGAGTATTGGTAAAGGAAACGGGAAGGTCATACTTTTTGGCGAACACTTCGTAGTTCATGGAGCTCCGTCAATCGTAGCTGCAATAAAAAATGAAGCAATTGTTGAGGTTTCGCCTTCAAACGATTCGGAAAATCATATTATCACCACTCTCACTGTTGTTCCAAAACTAAGTACTGCTGGAATTGGCAGAGTCTTAGAAAGCCTTGGAATAAAAGAAAAATATGACGTTCGTCTAACTGGTGATCTTCCAACTTTTGGCGGATTAGGTTCTTCTGCGGCATTTTGTGTTGCTCTAACCCGTGCCTTTGCAAAAGAGAAGGGTATTCAGCTGACTCCTCAAGAAATAAATCGTCATGCATACGAAGGCGAAAAGGCATTTCATGGAAATCCAAGTGGTGTTGATAATTTAGCAGCCACTTATGGCGGAGTATTTCAATTTGTTCGAGGAAAAACTTATTCGGAAAATAAATTTGAATCAATCAAACTTTCAAAATCTCTACACTTAGTTATCTCATTTAGTGGAAAATATAGTGCAACCGTTGCGATGGTTGAAAAAGTTCGATTGTCTAAGGAAAAAGACCCAAAAAGCTTCGAAGATCTGGTTTCATCATATAAGAAGATATTTGATCTAGGAAAATCAGCAATCATCTCAGGGGACATCCTCAAAATTGGTCAGCTAATGAACGAAAACCATGCGCTATTGCAAAGATTGGGCACCTCAGACCAACTAAACGATCAAATCGTTGAAATTGCTCGAAAAAACGGTGCTCTTGGAGCTAAGGTGACTGGCGGTGGGGGCGGTGGTTGCTGCATTGCTCTAGTTAAAGATGAAAACGAGGCAAAGAAGCTAGCTAAAGCAATCAGCTTGGCTGGTTTTGAGTCTTTTGCTACTGTTATTTCATCTTCCAAGTAATTCTTTCATTCTATCTATTCTGTAATTAGTTATTGGTACACAATTTTCTATTTTTGTCTCTCCAAATTTCTGATACAGGAGCTCTCCAGCATGAGCAATCATTGCTCCGTTATCTCTGTTATATTCATCAGGAGCAACTCCAAACTTCACATTGTTTTCATCGCACATACTCTTTAACATCTGCTGTAGCCTTCGATTTTGAGCTACTCCACCGCAAACAATTAGATTTTTCTTTTTTGTCAAAAACAATGCTCTCTCACTAACTTCCACGCTCATTGAAAATGCAGTTTCCATTAATGAATGTGCTACGTCTTTGTGATTTTGACTTTTGGCAGCTTTTTCTGCAGCGCTCTGCAATCCAGAAAAAGCTAAATTCAGTCCTTTCACTGTATATGGAAGCTGAACATACTCTCCGCCTTCGGCTAATTTTGCAAGTGCTGAACCATGCGAGTGTTGTAGTTTTATCGCACGAGCAAAGCTGTCGAACATATTACCAATTCCGATATCGAGTGTCTCGCCAATAACTTTGTAAAAATACTCGCTCTTATCATTTACTAATATTTGACTGTTGCCTCCAGAAACATAGAGAACAAGACTGTTTTTTAGTCCGGTTAAGTGTTCGGTTATTTTGACGTGTGCATATGGGTGGTTAACTCCAACTATTTTTTTCCGATATTTTTTTGCAAGATATTTTGCAATCCCAACTCCGACTGAAAGTGGTGCCCCAATTCCCGGTCCCTGAGAAAACGCTATCAAATCTATGTCGTTAATTTTACATTTCGCAGTTTTTAGGCTGCTAGTTAGAACTTTTCCACAAACATCGGCGTGGTGGTCTGCAAGTTTTCTTGGTATAAAACCCTCAGGACCAGAAAAATATGTATCGATTTCATTTGACAATATTTTCTCATCTTCGGCTATGCCAACCGAAAATGTATGTGCAGTACATTCTATCCCAAGTACTTTCATAGCAAGAACCTTATTGCGAGTATCGACATCATATTGTACATCATATGAATTATTATTCCAGGAAGTATCGTTCCCGATCTTTTATACAAATATCCAAAAACTATCCCGATAAACGTAACTCCGATTATTTCTACAATTGAACCATACCCAACATGCACTAGTCCAAATGCTATTGCAGATAATATTGGCCCTATTTTCCTAGACAAATAGCCTCTAAAGAGAAGTTCCTCGCAAATTGGAGCTACAAATATGGCAACCAAAAGAATGTAATCTGGCAATCCCTTTATTTTGTCTGCGACTTTTTGTTGATCTCCAAAACCTGTTATCTTTGCAAGTCCTCCAATAATTAACATCCCTAGGAAAAGCACTGCAAATCCTGCAACACTATATACTAAAATCGTCTTTATGTTTGAAGGTATTCCAAGTTCGTTCAGAGTTGTTTTTAGATCTTTTTTCCAAACTAAAAATCCACCTATTGAGAATATCGCTAATTGAATTGAAGCTTGGTATAATTGAGTTTGCTTTGCGTAAATATAAAACGCACAAAATGAGACAACTGATAAAATGAATAAAAAAATGAAAATTTTTCTCATAATTACTTCTTCTCAAAGTAACCGCACTTGCCGCATGATCTTCTATCTTTGTGATCAGCAAGCTTTACTCCAGCACCGCATCTTGGGCACGATTTTCCTGCCTTGTATGCTTTTGTTGCTTTTTCTGTCTTTTTCTTTGCTGCTGGTGCGGCTGGTTTCTTGTCTTTTTTATCGTCTGCCATTAGTCATCACTTTTTTGCTGGAGCTTTCTTTGCTTCCTTCTTTTTCTTTGCTGGCTTTTCCATCAAGCCTTCTCGAACCTTTATGTAAACTGGTTCAGTTGCCATGAGGGTTTCCTTTGTTTTATATGTGTGAACCAAAACTTTGACCATTTTTTTACCAAAGCTGCTGGTCGATTTTCTAATCACCATCAATTCTGGATTTGCTCCCAATTTTACTCCAACTGCCTGTTTTAGATCTGCTCTCTTTGGGGTTGGTCCATCGAAAGATACTTCTGCTTCGATTTCCTTTCTGTCTAAAAGTTTGTTTTCATTGTTATTTGTAATATTAACACTCATCTTATCCTCTCCATTTTTCTTCTTCCCATAGCTTCAAGAACTTCTGCTTCTTTTCCAGCATCTGCTTGGCTTGCAAGCTCATCTGGCAATTCCATATCATATATTTCATTGCTCTGCTGGTCCATAACTTGTGCGTTCTTGCCGCTTACATTCATGATCAAGACATTCTTTCTTTCAATGATCGGTATTTCGATATTTGCATCTCCGGGAGTAAGAAGAGTCTTTTTCTGACCTTCAAATATTCCGATGCCCGTAACTCTCATCTTTGCAGCACCATGCTTACCTGGTTTAGATGATTCGATCTGAACCACTCTGCATGGTATGTCGTCTATGAGTACGTATTTACCTTCTCTAAGTTCTTTTGCTTCAGCAAAAATTTTCTCTACCATTTATACACCCAAAAATATATTCAACTAGTAAAAGTTAAGCTATAAGTTATAAAACACTAGGTTTTTTAAATATCTTCATATGGTCTACATTGATTCGCATTGTCATCTTTTTGAGATAAAAGATTATGTTTTGCCCTCTGATCTGTATCCAGTTATTATTGGATATTCTCACGGTTCGAATAAAAAGGTATACGAAATAGCCAAGAAAAACAATTATCCCTTTGCCTTGGGAATCGCACCCCAATCGACTGTAAAAGAAGGCATTTCTAAACTTGATGAGTGGGTCGAGTATATTAGAAGTTGCAAACCCAACGCAATCGGTGAAGTTGGCTTAGATTACAAATGGGCTACAACTGCTGAGCATGTCGAGGGTCAGAAGAAAACTTTCTTAAAAATGATCGATCTTTCAGCGGAGCTAAATGTTCCGGTTGTAATTCACTCACGAAATAATCCTAATGAAAACAACATTCCAAAGAACGCTATTGACGACATAATCTCTATGGTTGAGGGTCGACCTTTTTTGATGCATTTTTATTCTGGCAACGATGTCCAGGCAAAAAAAATTGTTGATATGGGTGGCTATATATCGATAATTGCTCTTCGCTCAAAAGAAAGGCGTAAAGTAATTGAGCAAACTCCTATTGAGCGACTATTAATCGAGAGCGATTCGCCATATGTTGGCAAAACACCAGACATTATAAAGGATGCCGTTTCTTACATAGCAGAAGTCAAAAATCTCGATCAAAAACTTGTCGAGGAAGAGACAGCCAAGAATACTGAAAGATTCTTTGGTTTTAAGGTGTAAATATGGATTTTGGTTGCATTTTTAGGCGTAAGACGCCAAACATCGCACTTCTAATTGATGGTCCAAACACAATTAGAAAATCATTCAATTTGGATTTAAATGAGATAAAAAAAGAAGTTCAAAAATACGGGAAAATTCGAGTTGCTAGAATTTATCTTGATCAATTTGCATCTGACAAATTGATTGAGGCAATGGTAAATCAGGGATTTGAAACTATAACTACTACTGGTGATGTTGATGTTACTATGGCAATCGAGGCTATGGAGTACGTTCTAAGCCCAGAAATCGATACTATTGCATTGATGACTAGGGATACTGACTTTCGTCCCGTGTTAGTAAAGGCGCGTGCAAAGGGAAAATCTACAATGATTGTAGCAACCGATGTTGCATTTAGCGCTGCACTACGAAACACAGCCGATCGTGTTATTATATTTAAGGTAAATACAAATGTCGAGACGATCAAAAACAGCGAATAGATTATAAATACTTCATATACACTAAGCATAAGATATTTTTTTGAGGTGTATAAAAAATGGCAGAGCGAAGACCTTTTGACGTACTTAATAGCGCATTGAATAATACTGTAATAATCGGAATGAAGGGAAACTACGAGTTCCGGGGCGTTATGGTAGCATATGATGTTCACATGAATATCGTACTTGAAAAAGCAGAACAATTAGTCAACGGCGAAGTTAAACGAGGCGTTGGCACTGTTCTCTTGCGAGGAGACTCAGTAACATATATTTCTCCAGCATAACCTTTTTGACTAATGTTTAACTTATGGCAAAAAAGTTAACGAAAAAGCCATGAGTATAAACTTACAAACTATCAAACTGGTTTTTTATTTTTCTTTTTGTTGTTTTTATCACAAGATTGTTTTCAATCTTGTTCTCACGTTGCGGGCTTTGCTTTGGCTTAATCCGCTCGTGGGCGCTTAGCTCAGTAGCAGAGCACCCGCTTGGCGTCAAACTTTTAGGAAAAGTTTGATCAAAACTTGGAATAACTGTTTGCCAATTTGCGGGGGGCCAGGGGTGCGAGTCCCCTAGCGTCCATATTTCTATTTATTCAAAATTTAATTCGTTTTGATTTATTTTCATCCTTGCTTCTTGCTGTATTTCTGCATTTGTGCTCATCTTTGAAATTATCATCAATTCTCTAATCATCTCTAAAACTTGAATTGGTGAAAGACTTCTTATTGCTCTTATCACTTCATCTATATCTACTTCACCTCCCTCCTCAACTATCAAAATACAATATTTGCCTATAATTTGGGTCGATCTATTAGGGTTAGTATCTACTAAACAAAGTCTTCTTCTATTAACGACTGATCTTTCTGGACTTTTTTGCGAGCTTACTATGTGTAATTTGCGCTCAATTGTCATGTGCAAAAGTTAAATTCAAAACATCCTTTATAAACCTGACCTGAGTAAAGTAGCCGATAAAATGGTTTTCATCTCACGCCTTAGGTTAAGAAATTTCAAATCCTTCAAGGCTGCCGACATAGTTTTGCCAAAAACTTACATCTGCTTTGCCGGTCCAAACGGGAGTGGTAAGTCCAATTTGTGTGATGCAATACGTTTTGTTTCTGGCGAAACAAGTCTTAGGTCTTTGCGAGCAAAAAAAGTCAAAGATCTAATACATGCCGAATCACGAAGTGCAGAGGTTACTCTAAATATTGAAGATGGCGAAAAAACAATATACGAAATAAAACGCGCAATCCGAGAAGATGGAAAAATACTCTATCGACTTAATGGCGATAAGACTACTCGCACTGCTGTAGTTGAGGCATTAAAGAAATACAATCTTGACCAATCTGGTCGAAACACTGTTGCCCAGGGAGAAGTCCAGCGCATAATAAATATGAATGGCAAAGAACGCCGTACCATAATCGATAGCGTTGCTGGGATATCTGATTTTGAGGAAAAGAAAAAAGAAGCAATGTCTGAACTTATGACTGTAGATGGCAGAATTAAGGATGCCAATCTAGTTCTTGGAGAGCGACGGGCATTTATTGAAGAACTTGGTCGCGAGAAAGAAGTGGCTGCTAAATTTATCGATTCAAAAAAGAAACTCACTGATGCAAAAGGAACCCTCATCAAAACTGAAATCGAAAGACTCACTTCAGAACTTGAAAAAGTTATGGAGAGTGAAGAAAAACTACTTAAGAGAAAATCTGAAAACGATGCTCAAATCGAATCTTTAGAGACAGATGTTTCTGCAATCGAATCAAAGCGTGCTGCAACTAACAATGCTCTCAAATCGAAGCAAAGCACTCAAGAACTGATTCGTAAAATCGAAGAATTAAAAGCATCCGTTTCTTCTAGGCAGCAATCTATAAAGGACAAAACTGCTTCCATTGCGCAAATCGAGCAAGAATCAATTTCATTAACTTCTGCACTTTCCGAAGTAACTCAATCTATTGATGAAATCAATTCTCAGCTTTCAAAGTTAGAAACTGACTTTGAAAAGGCTCAAAAAGACCTTGCCGCCGCTGGTGGCATTGTCGAAGATTCCGAAGTTCGCTCTGCACGGCTTTCAGTCGAAGCGTCCGAATCAGAACTCAATTCTCTAAAAGAACGACTTGTTTCTCTAACGGCAGATCAAAAATCAAAGGAACAGCTACTTGAGGCAAAGAGGGCAGAAATCTCTTCTATTTCTCTTGGTGTTTCCGACGCAGATCTTTCTTCAGAATCTGATGTAACTCATTTGCGAAAAGATTCTGCAAGAATATCCTCTCAAATCGATGCAAATTTTGCAAGAACTAAAGAAATAAATGCAGAAATTGTCAAACTCGATCAAAAATTACTCGAACTAAAGGAGAAAGTTTCGATTTTCAAAGTTCGAAGTTCGCCAGCACTTGCAAACCCTGCGCTAAGCTTTATTTCAGAATT
>CAZZKB010000045.1:0-5203 GCA_964654575.1 Microcaldota archaeon
CATTATCACAGCCACAACATACAGAGATGATTGTGTAGATGATTCGACAGTTCGTGAGTATTATTGTGTAGATAACAGCGTAACAAATGAAGAAATTAGGTGCAATTCCGGTCAGACTTGCAGTAGTGGTCGATGTGTTGAAGCAGCTTGCGAGGACTCTGACGGTGGACGAGATTATTACATAACTGGAACTGTAACAAAAGGAACAGAAAGCAGAACTGATCGATGTACTAGCGGAAACAGATTGACAGAATACTATTGCAATGGCAATCAAATCAACAGTGAAACATACCTCTGTCCAAGCGGATATGTATGCAACAGTGGAGATGGCAGATGTACTCCAGATACGCCAGTTATGTGTACAGATAGTGATGGCGGAGTGTCTCCTTATGACTATGGGTACACCCAGATAGGAACCGCATCAAGAGTATATGATTCATGTGCAGATTCGACTTCAGTAAATGAAAGAATCTGTGATAGCTCAACTACTGCAACGACAGTTAGAGCATATTGTGATACAGGATATCATTGTAGCTCAGGTGCTTGTGTAAGAGATGCAGTTTCACCATGTGTTGATAGTGATGGTGCTGATCCATACACTCAGGGCACTACTAGCCAGGGTGGAACCACAAAAACAGACACGTGTGCAGATGGTGTGATAAGAGAATGGTATTGTAACACATCTGGAGACCTTGATTCATATACAAGTGCTTGTCCATATGGATGTGCAGTAGATGGATCGGGTGCATGCAGCCGAGTCATCTAATTTCTCTCTTTTTTAATTCTTTCTTTTCTATTTTCTACTATGATAAGAAACATACTCGTAATATTGATGATAATTGGTTTAGTTTCTGCAATAGTCGTCGTACCAGACCAAAATGCAGTAAGAAATAGCGGAGATTCGAGACTTCCTCAGATGAAATTGGAATTTAGCCTCGATTGCCCAAGTAAAACGATAACAGTCACAGCATTAAATGAAAACAAAGAACCAGTTGCAAACTCGAATATGTACGTATTTTACACAAATTACGCATACCAGCCAATTGCAACTGGACACACCAACCAGAACGGAGTAGGGCAGATGAACATTGTCGGAAATCCTAATTACCTTACTGCTCTTTTTGTATTGAGAGTAGATAACCCGGCATATCAGAGTAAAGAAATAGAATTTACATACGAAAAGTGCTTTGGAACAGTAAGTGATGATCAAGTAAAAAATCCGCCAGCACCGCCACCACTGCCGCAAGATAATGGAAACAAAACAAGTGGAGCTAACAACGCAACAACACAACCAAACCCAACTCCAGTAATAAATAATACTCCAATTAATCCTAGACCAAATCAAAGTGTTGTTCACAACATAACAGCAAATCAGAATGCAGCAAACAGCAGCCAAAATCCGCTAGATGGACTTGGATGCAAACTACCAATAGCAATCCTTGGATTCTTGTGTTTGGGAGCATTCATTAACAATATAAAACAGTGATAAAATGAGAATCGAAGAAGATTTCCTTGGCAAAGTAGAAGTTCCAGATAATGCGTATTACGGAGTTTTTAGCGTTAGAGCTGGAAAATGCTTTTCACAAATTAGTGGAAATCGAGTTCCGAAGGAACTGATACGAGCAGTTGCCCTGATAAAAAAATGCGCTGCACTAACTAACAGTGAGCTTGGAAAATTAGATCAGAAGAAAGCAAATGCAATCTCAAAGGCATCAGACGAAGTTATGGAAGGAAAATTTGATAGCGAATTTTTACTCGATATTTTCCAAGCTGGTGCTGGAACTCCATTGCACATGAACACCAATGAAGTAATTGCAAATCGAGCCGAAGAAATACTTGGTGGCAAGAAGGGAGAATACAAACTAGTACATTCGAACAACGATGTAAATATGTCTCAGAGTTCAAATGACGTTGTTCCAACTGCAATACGAATTGCCTCAATTTGGCAGGCGGAAAAAGTAATTGAAGAGGCAGAAGAACTACAAAAAATTTTGACTAAAAAGGCTCAGAAATACAAAAGCTTATTGAAGATAGGGCGAACGCATTTGCAAGATGCTGTACCTATGACTTATGGTCAGACATTCTTAGCCTGGAGCAAATCGATCGAAAAAGATGTAGAAACGATTGCTGAGGCTCTTGAATCAGTTAGAAAACTTGGCATTGGCGGCACTGCCACAGGAAGCGGGATTACTGCTCATCCAAAATTTAGAGAAAGGATAGTTCAGCGGATCGCTAAAGAGGCACGAATACGAGTCGAAATGGCAAGTGATAGTGTCGAAACAACTCAAAGCATGAATGATTTGTTAAAATTATCAGCAGCACTGCGCGCTTATGCAAGCACAGTCAATAGAATGGCTAATGACGTTAGACTTCTTGTTTCTGGCCCAAAGGGAGGCATAAATGAGCTTTCAATACCGGAAATCGAGCCAGGCTCATCAATCATGCCAGGTAAAATTAACCCATCAATTCCTGAAACAGTTAACATGATTTGCTGGAAAGTAATGGGAAATGATCAAGCAGTTTTGATGGCTGCAAATTCTGGTCAATTGGAATTGAATTTCGCAACTCCATTAATTGCCCAATGTCTGCTTGAGAGTTGTTTGGTGCTTGAAAGAGGAACGAAACTATTTAGAGAAAAATGTGTCGATGGATTAGAAGTTAATGAAAAACAAGTTACAGAAAATTTCAAAAGATCGCTTTGTTCTGCAACTGCGTTTAATCCTTACTTAGGATATTCAAAAGTATCGAAATTAGTTAGAGAAGCTCTTGAGAAAAATGTGAGCATTGCGGACTTGATAGTCGAAAAGGAAATACTATCTAGAAAGGATGTTGATTTGATATTGCAAATCGCTACTGGACCAGCCTTAGTTAATGAAGAAATAAAGAAAAGAGTTAAGGTTTAGCCTCGGACAGTTCTTCTGCGAGGATCGGAAGAAATTGATCGAACTGGACCTGGAAGATTGTGTGGTTGATTGAACTGGTTGTGACTCATATGAAAAGCAATAGCATCGTTTGCAGCAGTACGAACCCAAGGGTGTGGATCATCATTTGCAGCTCTTTTAATATGATGAAGATGAGGCGACATATCATGACCGCCCTCGTGAGCAATTATGATTGCATAGACAGCACGCTCTCTTGCATGCTCACATGGAACTCTTGGTTCACCTTTCTCATCAAGTTCAATTAATCTTACAAGATTTTCAACTAATCTTCTTCCTGGAGCTTCAGTAACTGGACCGTGAAGCACATATTGAGCATTAGCTGCTGCTTCTGCCATTTTTTTTGGACAGCCTGAAGTCAAATCAGCAATGACATCATTAACTTTTTGATTACTTTCTGGCATTTTTCATTTCACCTTTTATTTTTCAAGTGAAACTAATGGTCTGAAATCATTCTAGTTTCACTAATCACTTAATAATTACATTCTGAAGCAAACAGTTTTTATATACACATTATAACATATAAATACACTGCATAGTAAACAAAACTGTATCAAACACACTTCCTAATAGCCTTAATAATGCGTTTTACAACGCTTTTATCGAAAACTTCTGGCACAATTACATCTTTTGTTGGAGCCTTAACTGCACTAGAAATTGCTATCGCAGCGGCAACTTTCATCTCCATTGTGATCTTTTTGACTCTCAAATCTAGCAAGGCTCGCAAAAAGCCTGGAAAGCAGAGAGAATTGTTAATTTGGTTTGGATAATCGCTTCTGCCACTTCCAAAAATATCTACTCCAAGAGATTTTGCCTGCTCAAGAGTTATTTCTGAAACTGGGTTTGAAAGGGCAAAAACGATATTTGGTTTTGCCATCTTTCGTATAGTCTCTTCTGGAAGCGAACCTGGAGACGAGGCACAGATGAAAACATCAGCCAAGGAAAAATCAGATATACTGCCAGAATAATTTGAAGAGTTAAACGAAGCAAGAAGAGATTTGTATTTATCTAAATCGCTTCTAGATCGGTGGAGTGCTCCTTTTCGATCAAATATTACTAGATTAGTAAAGCCTGCAAAATGAAGCAATTTTGCAATTGCATAGCCAGCACTTCCACAGCCAACAATACCAATCTTGATTAATGATTTGTCCTGCTTTGATTTTCCAAGAACTTTTAGAGCATTGTATAGGGCAGAGAGTGCAACGATTGCTGTGCCATGTTGATCATCGTGGAATACGGGAATATTAAGCTCGTTAGTCAATCGTTCCTCAATTTCAAAGACTTTTGGAGTCTGAATGTCTTCTAAATTAATTGCACCAAAGTTCGGAGCAATGGCTTTTACGATTTTGACAATTTCATCCGCATCTTTATTATCAAGACAAATTGGAAATGCGTCGATTTTGGCAAATTGCTGCATTATGAGCGCTTTGCCCTCCATAACTGGAAGAGCTGCCTCTGGACCAATGTCACCTAGACCAAGAACACGAGTGCCGTCAGTAACTATTGCGACAGTGTTTCCCTTCATAGTTAGATCATAAGCAAGAGATTTGTCTTTTGCAATTTCAAGACAAGGCTTTGCAACACCAGGAGTGTAGAGAACTGCGAGATCTTTTTGAGATTTTATTTTTGCCTTTGGAGCAATCGAAATTTTGCCCTTTAGTCTTTTGTGAACTTCAGTTGGATCTTCATTCATAGAATCAACCTAAGAATTTTCTCTTCCAAGCAGCTGCTTTGATATCTTCAGATAGGTGCGAGTGGTTTTGAGAAATATATTTCTCATAAATCCTGCTCGTTATTTCTGCATAATCCTCATCTACTTCATAATCAAGCCAAGCGAGCACTTTGTTGACTGAGTCTCGAATTGATGATGGCATTTTAGAAAGTACTTTTTTGTTTAGGTATTTTGCACTATCAGACAAATCAGCTTCAATGTTTTGATAGAGTGAATGTAGTTCATCAAATTCTTTCTCGCTAAGGGCTGAAAGACCAAGTAGTTCTGGTGGAAGGCCGATTGAATAGAATGCTGCTGCAAATTTGATTGCTCGAGGCATTTTAAGACCTTTAACTGAGCGAGAATAACCAAATAGACCGACATGAAGTTTTCTTGCACGTCGACCTGGAACGAATGTTGAAACGCCATTAATTATATCGGCAATAGGAACAAGTGATAGCTCGTATTCTTTTCGAATCTTTGCGATAAATTGCAATGCTCTTTTCTGATCGATATCAAGTGGTTCAGAGCGCTTTGAATGATTTAGCATATC
>CAZZKB010000045.1:5303-7197 GCA_964654575.1 Microcaldota archaeon
GGAGTCGCGATATTATCTGGATGCTGAGTACTCATACATCTTGGAATATTTCTCATAAATAAGACCTTGAACAGAATGGTAATAAATAATTAATCGTTTTGAAGAATTTGAAAGACAGAACACAATAGTTTATATATTTTGATTTTTTAAGAGAAAGTGGTGTATAAATTTGTTACCAGGCCTTCCAAAATCACTTAGCGCATATAAAAGAAATTCGATGGGTTTCTTGTGGTCGACTTTTATCTATATAATTCTCTTACTCGCAACGATACTTGCCGGAATTGGAATATTTCTTATATATTTCATGTTTTCATCTGGAGCCAATCAATCTATTTTAACTGGCTCTAATCTAAGCACATCGACAATATTAGTAATTTCAATAATAGGACTTTTTGTCTGGTTTATGGAAGCTGGTCTAAATGCGGCACTTGCAAGTTCATACAAAGATGCGATAAATGGAAGAAAGACAAGCTTAATTCAATTTTATGGCAATGCGATAAAATTAGCAGGAGATTCATTTAAAGTAGATTTTATAAAAAAGGCAATTTTATTTGTAATAGTTGGAATACCAGTAATAATTTATTTCATGTTCCTTAAGAACTACCAATATGTAGACGTATTAGTCCTTTTACACAGCCTTCTTTGGATATTCTTGATAAATATGCTCTTTGCTCCAGCGATCACATACGTAGGAGCATACAACTTATCAGTAATGCCAGCACTTAAGCGAGGGATGAATTTTATTCAAAGAAAACACATAAATTTCATAGCTCTCTATTTCCTCTTTGCAGTTCTTTGGGTGCTGAATTTCGTACCTTTAGTTGGGCTAGCAAGCGTATTCTTAGGCTTCCCGATACTTTATGGTGCAGTTGTTGCCTCTCTAGAGTCATAAAACGAGCAAATTATATTTACATACTTTTCATAAATTAAGATATGTACAGAGTTTACGAATTCGAACCAGCCAAGAAGGCAGATATCACAAAGCTACTAGAAGCAGATCCATATGCAGAGGATAGTTTTGCAAGAGTGGGATACAAAATAAAGGACGGACTAGTACTTGAGGAAGACAAAACAAAGTGCTTCATATTTATTAGATCATCTGAGGATTTTATCAAAAAAGCAGATGAAAAGCTCAAAGGATTAGCAGTAATTGCAAAGCCAGATGTTGAGAAGAGAGTTTCTGATAAAATAATTGCAGAAGAAGAAGCTGCTGAGAATGGATTGGGTAGCATATTTGGCGAGTAGACTACCTTATATTATTTTTCATAATTAACTAAACATGGAAGAATCGCTAGAAAGTAAACCATTAGAGAAGAGGTCCATAGCCTCACGAGGCGTTCCATCTTCCGAATCGATTTATCTTCCAAGACACGATAGCGAAGAGTTGAGATCTTTTCAAGATACGAATGAAAATATTACTCGCAATCTTTGGAACATTGAAGAAGTAACTAATTTCATATTTTCAAAAAAATACCAGGAAAAGTACTATTCTATTGCAGTTGGATTTCTTAAGATATTAGCTGAGAAAAACACATTAAGCGGAGATGAGACTGCAAAATTTGTTCGTGAGAATGGAATTTCAAAAGCAACATTCTACAACCGAGTCTTGCCTAGGCTTAAGCGAGTTGGGATGATCAAGGTTGAGCGAGAGACAATAGTTGCACTTGAAAGCAAGCGAAAGTATAGACCTATGAAGATAAGCCTAAGTAAGACATTTGGAAATTATTTAATGAAAATAGGAGATTCTTGGCTTGCGATTGTTGATGATTCACGAAGTAGGAAAAAGTAAGAAAGATAATAAAGCAAAAAATAAATTAGTTTTCCTCTTCTGCCTCAGCTTTCTTCTTTTTCTTTGACTTTGAAGCAGCAGGCTTTGCTGAAGGCTTTCTGCTGT
>CAZZKB010000046.1:0-7129 GCA_964654575.1 Microcaldota archaeon
TGACTTCAACTGATGGAAATGTTCGCGGGAATGGAACTAGAGAAAACCCATATATTATCGATATTCCAATTAGGTGGTCAGGACATAATGAGGTCATAAATATTTTAACTGAACAAACAATATACGATCGAAGATGCAGTATTAGATTCCAATTTAGAACCGTTGAGTCTACTGCGCAAGTTACTCAAAATGCTCTCTCTCAATCAATAACAAATGCTTTCAACACTCTTGTAAGAAATATTCGTCCAGCTGGTGTCGTCCCACCTGTTGTTAGAGAACCTGTCGTTAGGGCAGTGAGCCTTAGACCTCTATTGACTGAACATCCAGAAATTGAAGCTCAGTTTGCAAGGCGATAATATGTCTCAAAACACATGTGCACGTTGTGCTGCTAAGGAAGAAATGGAATTTGGCCCAGATGGCCTTCCCTACTGCTCATCATGCATTTTCTACTCATTAAACAAGCAGTGCTACAAATGCAGAATGTATATTCCAGTAAATGAACTTCAGCAATATCTAAGTTTTTGGATGTGTCCCTACTGCATTCAAGATATGCGAGATGAGGAGCGAAAACACAATGAACCAAAGAACGAAAAACTCCATATGGACGCACTTGCATATCCAGAGAAATGCTCACGATGCAATGGCGATCTTAATTTAGGAGTTTACTATTGGAATGGCAAACACCTCTGCAAAAAATGCATGGAAGATGGTCAGAAGGAATGGGAGTTTATTTCTGGCGGTCCAAGTAAAGGAGGACAAATAATTCCTCAAACACAAGTCACTGCGATGAGGGAAGTCCAAAAGAAAGAATCACTTCTTTCAAATGTTCTTCATTCTCTTGGAATAAAGAAAAGAAAAACTCCAGAAATTGTACAGCTTACAAAAGAAGAAATAAAAAAAGTGGAATCTAGCAAACCTCTTCAAAAAGAGGAGCCAAAGCCAAAAATGTCTTCTGAAATAGGACTTGCAAAACCTATGAATGAAGAAAAAATACAAACAATTGAAATTGAACGCTCTTCTGGAAAACAAAGTCGTGAACTTCCCTCTGGACTTGCGATCGAGGGGCCTATGAAAACAAAAAAACCTCTCAAGCCAAGAAAAACTGCCAAAAAATAAAAACTCTCGCTGTAATATCATGCAGGGGGAGAGAACATCAACTATTCACAGTTAAGGGATATTCAAAAGCGTGAAATGGAGTCATCGGCACTCGTATCTCTACCTGAAGGTTTTTACCAATCTTTTTCTGATACGTTGACAAAGAAGAAAGAGGAGGCAACCAATTCCAAATCTCTTCTTTCAATTAAAGAATTCGAGAATATGCGCAAAATAATGGTCTCGATACAAGCAAAGCGAGAAGAAAAAATCGTCCTGATGGCAATACGGGGCGATGATGGTGCTGCTGGTCTTACTGCTGAAGAAAAAGACCTATTATCAAAAGTACGCTCCCTAATCGAGTCTTCAAGAAGCCACATAAAAAGTGTTTGGGATAAGGATGAAACCAAGACAATTCGCTCTGCTGGATTGAAGGTTCGCATCGTTCAGGATGTTGCTCAATACAAGGGAATTGATAATGTCGTTTATGGTCCATTTAAGAGTGGAGAAGAGCATGTACTGCCTTCAGCCGAGGCAGATTGGCTTCTAAAAGCAGGTATGGCGGCACCAATTTAACTTGACAATGCCGTCTTTCTACTTTAAATATCTCTCCCTAATAACTATTGTTCCCGTATAATATTTTTTTATTTACTATCTAGGTGAAATTATATGAAGTTTCCAACACAACTAAACGCATACTGTCCAAACTGCAAAGCTCACGCTATTCACAAGGCAAAGGCTGCAAGTAAGGGAAGGGCTAGAACTCTAGCAGCAGGTAATCGATCACACCAGAGAAGTCTTACTGGACATGGAAGTAAGAGAGCTGGTGAAAAGACTGTTAAGAAGCAAGGTAAGAGACAGAAGGTCATCTTGCAGTGTACAAAATGCTCAAAGAAGCAGGAAAGAATAGTTGGCGGTCGAACTACAAAGAAGATCGAATTCAAACAGTAATTATCGGGTGAATCAAAAAATGGCAAATGGTAAATTCTTACTAGTAAAATGCAAGTGCGGCTCCGAGCAGAAGATTTTTAGTCATGCAACAAGTGTTGTAAAATGCAACTCTTGCAAAGAAGTATTGGCTCAGCCTTCTGGCGGCAGTGCTGTCATTTCCGGTACTCTTGTAAAGGAATTGTAATTTTTGGGTGTCACTCATAGCAGCACTACCAGAGCAGGATGAATTAGTAATCGCAGTAATCAAAAAGATCATGCCTTATGGCGCTTTTTGTGTACTGCCAGAATACAAAGATCTAGAATCTTTTCTTCATGTTTCTGAAGTTGCTCCAAGGTGGATAAAAAACATCCACGAATTTCTTTCTGAAGGTCAGCGTTATGTAGTTAAAGTACATCATGTTGATCAAACAAAAAACCAAGTTGATGTATCGATTAAGCGTGTAAGCGAAGAAGAGAAAAAACGAAAGCTCGAATCGATGCAAAATGAAAAACGAGGAGAAAAATTACTCGAAATTTCCATTAAAGAGTCTGGAATTAAAGTCGATGCTCTTGAGATAAAGAAAATTCTCGAAGCAGAATTTGGCGATGTATTTACTTGTTTTAAGGAAGTTAGTTATGAAGGCGAGGAAGTCCTTTCAAAAGTTGATCTTCCAGCAAAACTTAAGGCAAAGATAATCGAATTGTCAAAGAAGAGCATCAAGAAGCCTCTTGTCACGATCAGTGCGATATTCAATATTACAAGTTACTCTCCAAATGGTCTAGCTGACATTAAGAAAGTATTTACTTTCAAAGATCAGGCTGAAGTTCATTATCTAGGTGCTCCAAGGTATAAGATCTCTATAACTGCTGCTGATTACAAAACAGCTGAAAAGAAACTATCAAACATTACTGATTCGATAAAAACATTTGCTCAGAAAAACGACTGTGATTTTTCAGTAATTAGAGAAAAATCGTAATCTGTGTGTTTTAATTATGAAGAAAATGAGATTTTGTTCTGTTTGTGAAAGTTACACTCTTGAAGAGTCTCACTGCTCATCAAACACTATCTCTGCTCACCCGCCAAAATTCAATCCAAATGATTGGTATGGGGCATATCGGCGGCAATCTAAATACGGCATAACTCTCAATTAACTACTACCTTTATATATTTGGTATTTGCTCATATCTAGCACATCAAATTTCGAGGTATATTCTCATGAAAGAAACTCAAATTATCGAGCGATCAAAAGAAAAAAAATTAAGAAATGGTCTTCTAATTACTGGCTTGCCTGGAATTGGTCTTATTGGTCAAGTTGTAGGGCGATATTTAGTTGAAGAATTGAAAGCAAAACGAACTGCGCTTCTACTTTCGCCTCATTTTCCACATCAGGTCTTCATGACTAAGAAAGGTGGATTAAGACTTATCCGAAACAGCTTCTTTACTTATCGAGGTAAGAAAAGAGATTTACTCATCTTAGTTGGCGATGTTCAGGCAATGAGTTCAGTGGGTCAATATGAAGTTTCTGATGTAGTTTTAGATTACGCAAAGAAAGTCGGAGTTAGCGAAATATTAACTGTCGGCGGCTATAGTACTGGAAAAGTAAGCTCACAAAGAAGAATCTTTGCAGTTAGTAATAACGAAGAATTAAAAGAAAAATTCAAGAAATTCGGAGTCATTTTCGGTGAAGCAAAAGGCTCAATAGTTGGTGCTGCTGGTCTTCTTCCAGCATTAGCAAAATTCAAGAATCTTGGTGGCAGCTGCATAATGGGAGAAACTCACGGTGGCTATGTTGATACTGCCTCAGCTCGTGAAATCGTACAGCTATTATCAAAATATGCCGATTTCCCAATAAGCATTAAGCGGCTTGATGAGCGAGCTGCCGAAAGCGAAAAGATCATCAAGAAGGTCGAATCTGATATTCAGAAAACTATGGAGAGTCAGATGGATCTCTCAAAGAGTGCGACCTCTTACATAAGATGATCATTTGTCTGAAATAAAGGGGCAAATAAGTTTTGAATATCTTTTAGTTTCTTCTATTGCCCTTATTCTAATTTTCTTTTCTCTTTCTGCTCTGTTTTCAATCAAAGAGTCATTTACAAATTCTCTTGATTTACTCTCTGCAAAAGAATCCGCACTCTCACTCTCAAATTCAGTAAAGAACGTTTGCTCTCTAGGAAATGGTAATTACGAAAATATTTTTCTTAAACATCCCCTTTCTCTAGACTATCAAAATGGTCTAATTCGCTATCGCTCCAAATCTATTAACTTTAGCTATGTTTCAGAGTCGCCTTGCGAATTTCTCAATGCACAAGATCAAATAGAGGGATTGCTGATAATTAGAAATGAAAATGGAAATATAAAAATTGAAAAATCAGAGGATGGTTAATTTTCCGAATTTGCCTGTTGTTAATTGAGCCTTGCTCTGCCACTCGTTGACATATCCGTTTTCGATTTTTATTTTGCTTCCAGCCTTTACTTTTTCAATGTCGTCATTCCACAATACTAAAGTGATTGTTCCACTTTTGTCTTTTAGTGTTGCATTTGCGACTCTTAGTGTTCGGCCATATTTGTTTATTTCTCTTGTTTCATCTACAGAGACGACTTCGCCTTCAACACTAACACTTCCAGTACCTGCTTTTAATTCGCTGATTTTCATAATCTTTCAACTCGAATTCGATTGAATATCTATCCTTTAATCTTCGCTATGTTTTTTATATTTAATGAATTCCTTAAAAAAATGAAAAAAGGCAATTTCTACTAATCTTTGTGCAATTGTTCGCTAATTAAACTCGCAATTATCGCACCTACTACTGGTCCAATCCAATAAATTGCCTGAATGCCGACAAAGCCCGTAACTAACGCAGGTCCAAATGCTCTAGCTGGGTTCATTGCAGCGCCAGTTTGAGTCCCTCCAAGTAATATGTCAAATACAAGAACTGATCCAATTATCAGACCAAATGTGGCTCCAGCCTGAGCTTTCTTGTTAATTGCAACTCCATAAATCACAAATACCAGGAAGAAAGTCAATATTGCCTCAACTGCTATCCCAAACTCGGGTGCTATTGTTGTTGGAAATCCGTACAATGCCGCTGCATTTGCACTTGGGAAAAGCACCTTTAGAAAGAAAGCAGCAACTATCGATCCGACAAGTTGTGATACTATGTAAAAAATAGATTCTTTTGCATTTATTCTTTTATTTACGAACATTGCAATCGTTACTGCTGGGTTAAAGTGCGCTCCACTGATATTTGCAAGAGAATAAATCATTGCCATTAATACTAGTCCATGTGCAAATGCTATTCCAAGAAGACCTAATGCTCCTCCAGTCAAGCTGTTCATTAATACTGCTCCAGCGCCAATAAAAACAAGTCCAAAAGTTCCGAAAAATTCTGCTATATATTTTTTGTATTCTTTCATGTTTTTGTCATATTGTGTTTCTTTATTAAGTCTTTCTCTATCAGTTGCGGAAATGATCTCTGCTGCAAAAAGCTCTTTTATCAACCACAATAATTGTCTTACACGGTGATTTGGATGCGCTTGGAAGATTTTTGTTTGGATATGACTGAGGAGGATGTTAAGCTGCTAAAAGAAATTAGACGATACAAAAGTAGGGTGTTCTAGTAAAAGCCTCCGGAGGGGATTGAACCCCCGGCCTGTTCCTTTCTCATTACTTTTAGACAAGTTTTTTAATGAATTTTTGTTCAAGCTTTTTTCTAAAAAGCTTGTTTTGATCAAACTTTTCCTAAAAGTTTGTACAAGAGAACCGCTCTACCACTGAGCTACAGAGGCATTTGTATTTGATTATTGTTTGACAAAAGTCTTTTAATTCTCTTCTTTGTCCTTCAAATTCTCAAGAACAGACTTTATAATTCAATTCAATAAATACTCTTTCATGGACATTCAAAGCAAGATAGATTTAGTTAAGCGCTCACCAACAGAAGAAGTCGTTACAGAAGCAGACCTTAAAAGAATATTTGAAACTTATGCTCACCCACGACACTACATAGGTTTTGAAATTTCTGGAATGATTCATATCGGTTCAGGTTTATGTACTTCGATGAAAATCAATGATTTTATCAAAGCTGGAATCAAGCCGACTATTTTTCTGGCTGATTACCACTCTTACATTAATGAAAAACTTGGAGGCGACTTAGAAAAAATCCAGAAAGTTGCACTTGGTTACTTTAAGCATGCATTTGTTTCATTAGGTTTGGATGATTCAAAAGTTGATTATGTTTTAGCAAGTGAAATTTACGATCGTGATTATTGGAAATATGTCTTGCAGATTTCAAAAGATACAACACTTAAACGCATGACTCGCTGCCTTACTATTATGGGCCGAAAGGAATCCGAATCAATGTCGTGTGCTGGTGTAGTTTACCCAGCAATGCAGGCAGCTGATATATTCAAATTAGATGTTCAGATTGCTCATGCGGGAATGGATCAGAGAAAAATTCACATGCTTGCTCGAGAATTATCGCACACTTATAAGAGAGATTTTGTTGCTGTGCATGGCCACTTGCTTCCAGGCTTACAAGGCCCAGGTCGAATGAATTCTCCTGGAGTTACTTCAGGCGTAGCGGATGTTGATTCTAAGGTCGAAGATGAAATGGATGCGAAGATGAGTAAATCAAAACCAGATTCCGCAATTTTCATTCATGACTCTGAAGAGCAAATCAAGAATAAACTTAAGAAAGCATATTGTCCAGAAAAAATTGTTGAAGGCAATCCAATTATTGAATATGCTCAATACCTAATTATGCGAGAAAAGAAACTGCAAATCACTCGGCCTGCTAAATTTGGCGGAGATTTGGAAATTTCGACTCCTGAAGAACTTAAGCAAATTTATCTTGATGGAAAACTGCATCCAATGGATCTAAAGGCAGCAGTGACAGCAGAGCTATCACAACTGCTCAAACCTTCTAGAGAATACTTTGAGAAAAACAAGCATTACTTAGATCAGATTTCCACTAAGGATGTGACTCGATAACTCCATTTGTTTTGACTGGGCAGAAGTAGGAATGCAATCTCGGAACATTATTCAGACCTATTTCTGCTACTGCTCCATTTGCAGTATCAAAGCTTCTAAAATTGGCTAAGCTAGCT
>CAZZKB010000047.1:0-2988 GCA_964654575.1 Microcaldota archaeon
ATAGCAGCAACCAATAGGCCAGATATAATTGACCCAGCATTAATGAGACCAGGTCGATTTGACCGGATTATAGAAGTTACTCCACCAGATGAAAAAGCACGGCTTGATATATTCAAGATTTGCACTGCCAGCATGCCACTTGAGAAAGATGTTGATTTGAAAGAGTTATCACAAGTCACTGAAGGCTATACAGGGGCAGACATTGATAATTTAGTTAGAGAAGCTGGAATGTGTGCAATTAGAGATGGTTCGAAGAAAGTTGGCGGCAAGCACTTTGAAGTTTCATTTAAGGCAATTGTCCCAAGTATTAGAAAGGAGCATGTTGAGAGCTTAAATCGGTTTAAGACAACTGCTGCGACTATGTATAGATAGTTGAATTATCGCGTAGCCTTTCTTGATCCGACTGCACCTTCTGTGCCTAAGCCAGCACCCATCTTGGATGCAACTGCACCAGTCTCTGCTTTTAATCTCTTTAGTTCTTGAGCAGCTCTTTTCTCAGCAAAGATGTATTTTGCAAACCCATCTTCCCTAGCAGTAGCCATTTCCTCTAGCTTTGCTAAGTTCATCGTCTCAACACATAAATCAATTGCAGCATTAGCTGAAGCACTCAAATCACTATTTCTAGAATTGTTGCTGTTTCGTGTAAGGCGCATTAATAAGTCTAAATTTTTTGCTTCTTTTCCTATTTTAGTAAGCGCGGCATGAGCATCACTACATCCATAGATATAGACTGGATAGCCCTCAGAACGATTGAATGCCATTTCTTCAAGTGCAGGAACATTATTTGTTTGGACTGCAACTTCAACTGCAGCATCAGAAGCTTCTTTTTCAGAATTTTTTGCTTTTCTTGCAAGTCGCATAAGCAGAGGAACATTTCCATCTTCTCTTGCGAATTTGATAAGAGCGGTCGTTGCTTCTCTTGCAAGCTGATAGTGATAAACTAAATAACCCTCTGAAGATCTTGTAGCGATTTGCTCAAGAGTTGTGATATCTTTTCTTATAACGCATATACCAATAGCTTCTCTTCCATGAGACAGTTTATCTGAATCAACCTTACCTCTTCGTGATTTTTCTAAAAGCTTCTCAACATGATCGGGAGTGCATGTAGCGGCAACTTCTGCAATTCGAGCTGCTTCTGCAGCTGCTGCAGCTTCAGCATCCCTTTGTTTAGCAGCTCTCGTTTCCTCAACTTTCCTTCTTCGATCATCTTCGTCTTTTTGTCTAAAGTGTGCCATGGCTCGGTCAATCGCAGCCTCGACCGGAACAGGTAGACGTTGTCTTGTTTCTTCATAAGCATAAATAGAACTTCCGAACAGTGAACCACCACGCATGCCAAAACCCAAAGGGTTTGATTGTGGTGGATTAACATAAGTTCGATTCAAGAATTCAGCTAAGCTCTTATCACCCAATTCGATAGTCTTGGCAAGTAGTTTCTTTATTACAATTTCTCGTTGTGAGTAGTCGTCACCAAGAACATCGATCGCAGCCCTAGCTGTAGTGGCAAAATCATTAGATTGACCAGCTGGAGATTTTTGAGCAAGAGCCACGATTCCATCTGCAACAACCTCAACCATACTTCCGAGTTTATAGGCAGAGTTTAACATTGCAAATAGTTCGTCTCGATTTCCAGCCTCTACATAGATTTCTACTGCGGCTTCGGTGCATTTACCTAAAAGTGCCCGTGGAAAGTATGCGCTTTTTTCTTCTGCTAACTTAAGGAGCTTTCTTGGCTCCTTTTTGCCTTTATAATAATTGATAATTTTAAGTCCAATAGCAACTCGTGATTCAATAGGAACAACGCTTTCTGTGTGTTCTTCATCTTTTCCATAATGGCGTTTTAGATCTCCGCAGACTAAGCCAATAATATACTCACTAACCATCTCATCAGAAACGCGATTTGATGTAATCCTGCCATCAAATATAGTAAGCGCCGCATCTAAGGCAGCTGCTCGAAGTTCTGGCGTTTCTTTAGGATTGGTTGCAAGCTTAATTGCATCAGAATACTTTCCTCTGACAAGTATAGTAGCTATTTTTGATCTAACATTTACGACATTTAATTCGGCAAGTTTAGCATTTGCGGATGACTTGAGATCGGGGCTAAAATTTCCACTTGAAATTCTTGAAAGAATTGATGGATCCTTAGTATCAAGTAATGGAGCAACTGCTTGATTTCTTATAGCTTGATCAGATGGACTAAATGCAATGGCAGCTAATTTTTCTAAATCTCCGTTGGCTTGATCAAGATCTTTCTGAACGTATAGGAGGCTTGATGGATGTCTTTCAAAACCATCATAAGCATATCTGCGATCTTGTGTTCCGAGTACTT
Organism: Microcaldota archaeon; assembly: GCA_964654575.1. GTDB lineage: Archaea > Micrarchaeota > Micrarchaeia > Anstonellales > Bilamarchaeaceae > Bilamarchaeum. The sequence continues at coordinate 2,327 of CAZZKB010000047.1, forward strand.
CGTATGCTTCATTTACTTCCTTAAATTTAGCTTCGTTGGCAGTTGGATTGCCAGGGTGATCAACATTATATTTTCTTACTAGTGCTCGATAGGCTTCCTTTATCATACCTGGACCGGCATTTGGAGGAATTTCTAACACGTCGTAATAGGATCTAGAAGACACATACATATTGCTCAAATGAACTATATAAATGTTTCTTTTTGTGTAAATATATGGATTTTAAATATACCTCGAAATACCGACGACACCGAAGGAATAATACGATATAAAAATGCAGCCGTAGTAGATAAGTGAGGGAAACTATGAGATTAATCCTTTTTGGAAAGCTAATGCTTCTTTCGATATGCGTCAGCCTAATATTGTTCGGACTTCTCTCATATAGCATCATCGATTCGCTAAAAGTCTTAGCAATATTGACAGTCCTAAGCATCGGGATAACTTATATTTATCCAAACATACGCGCAGTTAAAAAGGGCGATTACGTATCTGTCGTTAATAACTCAAATATGCACGCGATTATGGGCAGAGTCGGCACAGCTGCACAAAACGGAAAACTAAAGGAGCAAATATTGATTAATCTTGACAACGGCTCTGAAGTACGAGGAATAATAGAAAGTTACGAAGGATTAATCAGCAGACCCAAAGTAAGGGTAATTTATGA
>CAZZKB010000047.1:3088-4528 GCA_964654575.1 Microcaldota archaeon
TCACTTGCTGGCCCAGCTGTCAACTTCGTATTAGTCGGAGTATTTTTGTTATTGTCGCAATTTGCACCAGTAACTTTTCATTTAGGAATAGTTAATGAGCCAGTAAATGTCTGGTATTTTGGAGCAAGAATGAATCTGATGCTTGCACTATTCAACATGATCCCAGCATTCCCACTTGATGGGAGTAAAGTGTTTAGATGGAATACTTTAGTCTGGATAACTAGTAGTCTAATATTGCTATTTATCGGAGCAGTAATAATTAGCCCATTCATATTCGTTAGCTGGGGAATATTACTAGTCTTGGCAATGATTTTCTCGAAGATTACCTTTGGGTGATTTGAATTAAAGGCGCTGAAGCAACAATAAAAAAATCAAGACTTCTTGGAAAGACAGTACTAATAAAAGAAAGGATTGCAAAAAAATACCGAGAGAAAGAACTTGATATAAAGCTAAGAAGTGAGCGCACTAAAAATGAAGCGAGGCTACTTCATCGCTCAAAATTAGCTGAAGTTGACGTTCCAACAGTTTACGAAGTAGATGAATTCTCAATTACGATTAGTCAGGTAAATGGTAAAAGACCAAAAATGACTAAGCAGGAATCAAGAAAAGCAGGGGAAATTTTAGCCAAATTGCATTCAAAAGACATAATACATGGAGATTACACTGCTGCAAACCTTCTCATAGATAGCGAGGGAAAAATGTGGGTTATAGATTTTGGTCTTGGATATGTTTCAAATGATGTTGAAGATAAAGCAGTGGATGTATTTACAATGCTAAAATCAATTGAACACAAGAAAGAATTTTTGGAAGGCTATCAGAAAGTAAGCGATAAATATAGTCAAATAGAAAATAGGCTAAAAATTATTGAAAAAAGAGTTAGATACGCATTTTAACTAAACTAGTAACATTTAAAACGTGTCGTAGATAAAATAGAATTATGACAGGAAGAATTCGAGCAGTTAGAACTATTGATATCAAAAATGCTGAAGTTTATCGTGCAGATGTAAAAAATCCACGAGCAACCGTAGTATTAGTTCAAGGTTGGAATTGCAGAGCAGGTGAATTGGAAGGGTTAGCAAAAGTTTTAGCTGATAATCGATACAGTACTCGAAGGTTCGAAAACCCAGGAGTCGGAAAGACCATATTAGATGGAACACAAGCAACGAATTATTTTGATCATGCAGCACGAATTATTGCAGAAATTTGCATTGCAGATGGAATCGAAAGACCAATATTGGTAACTCACAGCATGGGAGGATACACTGCAAATGCATACTTGAATTGGGTTAGAGAAAACCATGCAGACACTAGATTGCCGCGAGCAATGTATGAGATAACACCGGCAAAAGTAAATCCAGTATTAACATTGCCAGATGACAAACTAGTGTTCAAATTAAGTGGCTGGGCAACAAGAATGCTAATTGAAAATGCAAGAAGAAA
>CAZZKB010000047.1:4628-7051 GCA_964654575.1 Microcaldota archaeon
TGTTCAAATTAAGTGGCTGGGCAACAAGAATGCTAATTGAAAATGCAAGAAGAAACGCAGCTAGAATGGACAGCGAACCAACAGAGGCAAACATTCGATCTAGTGCAATTGCACAAAAAATACTTCTCCACGCATTTGATATTCTTGGTCCGACAATGATTAGAATGATAGGCGGCTCAAGAGAAGCTGCCAGAGAATTTGGAAATTTCACGCAAGAAGCGTTGGAATTCGATGTTCGATTAAGTGCATTGCAGGCATTAGCAATGTGCGACTACTCACCAAACATAAGAGGATCGACATTACCTGCTCATGTAAGACATGTTTATGGAGAGCATGACATTTTTATCAGCCCAGAAAAAAGCATCCCGATAGCGTTGGATATGTATGGTGATAAGAATAGTAGATTTAGTTTTGGAATGCTGTCAACAGGACATTTTCCACACCGAGAAAATCTAAAATTACTAAGCAGTGATATGCTAGAATTTCTTGAGAGAGCTTGAAACAAGCATTCATAATTCAATCTTTGCAAATTAGATAGATTATGGAGAGAAAACTAAGAGACGCACTAATTTTTTCAGTAAGAGGAGCCGGATTAGACGTATCCAGAGCAAAGAATAACGAACTTTATGACAAAGCACGAGAAGCAAGAGCAGCGATTCTTAGAGCCGCAAAAGAAGCTGATACTCAAGTAGCAGAATTTGGAGATGACACAACAAAAACTCAAAAAAGACTAGTTGTTTGTCCTATAGATAGTGAGATGAATTTCAAAGCTGGATATAGCCCTGGATACACAACTATGGTTGGTTATTTCGAAGGTCCACAAAGCGTATTTTCTGTAGTATATAGAGCAAATGACAATGTTTTGCTAATTGTCGATCGGGGAAGTGGAGTTCAACTAGATGGGAGACGAATTAGAGTGGACAAAAATGGCCGACTTGGCAGCTCTTTAGTTGGAGTTACGCTCGATAGTTTTGATGTAGTTGAAAGAAGAGGAGATAAGAACCTTAGACGAATTGGTGCAGAATTGATTGCAAAATTGGCTCTTGAATCAGCTGGGGTTAGAATGTCTGGCTCGTTAGGAAGCGATGTACTGGCTGTAGTTAGTGGCGGTTTAGGCGGCCTAATAAGCCCATACATTGAACCAGACCGAAGAGCAGTGTATCTAGCCATTAGCGAAGCGGGAATGAAGGTAACTGATTTTAGTGGTGAAAACGCAACATTAGAGACATTAAGTATGGTTGCAGCAAGTAAAGATATTCATAGAGAACTGATGCTAATAGCCAAAACAGTGAGTATTTAAAGACAAAAATTCATAATAAAAACGGGCTAGAGCGGGGCTAGGGGTCCCGGTTTTCGCATGTCCCCTTTAGGCGACTCGAATGCCCGGGGCGTTTTGGTAAGTATTAGTGTCCAATCCCCTTAAGCATTGACATCCTGCCTTATGTGGCGGAGCCAAATGCGAACCTGGTCAGACCGAAAGGAGCAGCCATAAGCGTCGAGCACCGTGCTTGTAAGATACAGGATAGAGCTGATGAGGAATGGCTCCATCGATATTTATCGAGGCAAACCGGGAAGCTCACTATTTTTATCATAATAACAAAGAGATGAACAAACTAATCGGACTCGGAGGGATTTGAACCCTCGACCTATGCCTCTAGCCAGAAGACCAAAGTCGACTGACGACTTTGGGATTCCTTAGGAGAGCATCGCTCTAATCCAAGCTGAGCTACGAGCCCATCAAAAGATTCGATCAACCCTTCTGATTATCAATAATTTATTTCTTTCTCAAAGTCGTTTAAAGGGTTGTGGATAAACTAGTCGAGCTCCCATGCAGTACAAGCAGATAGTTTAGGAGACCTAACTTCTGAAGTAGCTCTAAGTTTATCCAAAATACCCAAATCACGTAGCGAGTCAGAAGCATTTGGCAAATATGCTTCTTCAACAATACCCATCAAAGTTGAAGGTAATAAACCTGAAGTTCGCTGCAATTCTGATAACAATCGCAATAAGTCCCTAAGTGGACTTACATTGCCCCCAAGAGCAAATTCTTTTGGACAAAACTTTTTAGAACTCTCCAAATCGACAAGCACTACAGACAATGATTCGTCTATTACAGGGGATTTTGTGAGAAATCCCGGAATAACAAAATTTCTCGGATGGGCATCACCATGAGTTAGCACCCAATCATCTCGACCGTGATGCAAACTTGCAAGTGTTTCTAGCATTTTGCGAACTAATTGAATCGTTTTAAGTTGATCAAGTTCATGATAATCTACGTTAAAACAGCTCTTGCCACGAAGGTTTGTAAATGCAACTAACAGATCGATGCTTTCTTCTACTAAAGCTACAGTCAAGTGTACTTTTGCACCTAATTCCTCAGATAATAGCGTTTGATTAAATTCGTCTATAGAAGAATATGGTTT
>CAZZKB010000048.1:0-7019 GCA_964654575.1 Microcaldota archaeon
ATATATCTGTCAATTCAGTTGCGGCAATTAGAGATGCAATAAACACTGCTCAGCCAGGAGATGTCATAAAAATCGCTCCTGGTTCATATGCATTTGGAGCACAGATGTGGATTGAGGCTCATGGTACTGCTGCTAATCCAATTTGTATTGTTGCAGATGGGCCGCGAGGTTCAGTTTCAATTACTGTCCCAACTGATGAAGGCTTCAACGTTGGAGGTCGTTCTTCATACGTAGTCTTTGAAGACTTAGAATTATCGAACACAGGAAACAATGTCTTCCACGTGCAAGATGGTTCTCATCACATAATTTTGAGAAACCTTAACTTACACGATGCTGGATACGATGGCGATGTTGTAAAAATAAACCAGGCACACAACATAACTATCGAAGGATGTGATATCGCACGACCTGGTCCAAGAACTGGAGGAGAAAATCCATACCAAGAGGGAATCGATCTAGTCGACTCATCCGATTCAGTAATTCAGTATAATTACATCCATGATTTTGGAAACATGGGAGCATATACAAAAGGAGGCTCAAGAAACACAGTAGTTCGATACAATGTTATCGATAATCAGAGAGCAGGTGCAGTCGATCCAGCATTTGGCATCGGCGGTGCAACAGATTTAGTCCTTCTTAATGGGGCTCAATATGAAGCATTCAACATTCTCTTTGCACACAACTTAGTTTCAAGAACAAGCTATGGTGCAGTTGGTGTTTATGACACTAGTAACGGCACGATGTTTGACAATATGCTCTACAACAACAATGGTTTGTTAGTCGAAGCAAGAGCAGGAAATGGTCCAGCTGGCGGAACAAACGGCCTTTCAATTATTTCGAATAATTTCGTAGATCGAAACGGTTCGATGCAGCAAGTGTACTCTCTTTCAAGTCATACTTTAAGCGGTGTAGTTGCAGCAAACAACCTTTACTACAATAATGGAAATTCAATTCCAAATGGATCTGACTTCGGATTTACTCCAGGTTCAGAAAGTGGTGCAGTGGTTTCTGATGTAAATTACACATTTACTGCGCCAACTGATTATCTAAGCGCAATGGGTCTATTAAGCTGGTCTAGGTACAGTGCACCTGTTCTAAATAATAGTGGCAATTCGACAGTTCCTTCGACAAACACGACTGGCAATGGTACTACAACACCACCAGCTTGTACATTAACATGCACTTTACCAGCACTGCTTAATTCGACAAGCTGCAGTTGCTACACTCCAGTAGTAACTCCTCCAACGAATACTAGTAGTGGTAATTTGACTTACAGTAATGCGCCAATTGTGCCAACAATAAACGCTGCAATGAAGGCTAATCTAAGGTCTATTCTTGCTAATGGTGCTACCTTAGGAAACCGACCTTCAGTATTTGCAAAAGTGGGTGATAGTATAACCGAATCAGGTTCTTACTTAGTTGACATTGGTTGTGGTGGTACTGATCAATTCGGCTCATACGCTAGTTTGGTGCCAACTGCAAATTACTTCATGAGTACTAGTTTAGGTTCAGCTCCAGTTTGGTGCGGAATCGGAAACTCATTTACTCGTGCAAGTATGACTGCTGTTACTGGGTGGCTCAGTAGTTATGCACTTTCAACAACTACTGCTTGTCCTGCTCCAAACAACACCCCACTACAATGCGAGTTGCAGACGATTAAACCAGCATATGCATTCATAATGTATGGTACAAATGATTTGGATCACTACTCGAGTGCAGCTGATTTGACGGCCTTTAGGAACAACTTAAATACAATTATCGACGATTCGATTGCTGCGGGTACTATACCAGTTTTGAGTACAATCCCACCTCGCTTAGATAATCCAACAGCAGGGGGTCGAGTCGCAATGTACAACCAAGTCATTGTTGATGTTGCAACTAACAGGAATATTCCATTGTGGAACTACTGGAGAACTTCAACAATTAGCGGCATGGTAACTCAAGGTATAAGTCCTGACGGTATACATCCAAACGTGCTGAATGGGGCTGATGGTGCAATCTTAACTCCAGCTGGTCTTACTTATGGATACAACCAGAGGAATTTACAGACGCTACAAATACTTGAAAAGCTAAAGAGAATTGTAGCAGATAATGGAGCACCAGATCCATAATTTTTTTCTTTTATTATTTTCTTTTCTACTATTTTTCGATTATTTCTAATCTAAAAAAAGCGAATTAAAAAAAAGACTAACTCTTGAACAATTTTCTAGGCGAGATTAAAAAATCAAACTTTTCTGGAGTTTTTACAAAATCTTCTAGTATGTTTTTTGATTCAAAGCCATACTTTCGATTAAGTTCCTTTGCACTGATTCGATCGATGCTACTTATCACATAGTTCTGATTTTTTTCAACTATTCCATTGTTTAGTATGTAGCATGCAGCGCCCTGGTTATCCTTATAATCATCGTAATTTGATTCGAACTTGTCATATACTAGGTTTGAGAGAATTAGTTCGTCATTTGATTTGTTTACTGTAACATGTCCATACCCTGGCGGCAAGAGCACAGGATCTCCTTCTTGAGCATCAACTATTATGACATGAACCATTCCGCTAGTAAGTCTTTTTTGCAATACAAAAACTGCAGTGCCCTTAATGATCTGATATACTTCTGGATAATCAAGTCCATCCGGACTTCGTTGGTGGTAATGGCCATGTGTTTTTGCATATTCTGCTCCCAACTCACTTGGTGTTATGTGCGTTATATCAAATCGAATGTCATTGTTTTTGTAGACTTCTCTGTACATGTAGTATAAATGTTTGTTTGAATATTTTGTCGCAACTTCTTTGTCCATTAAAGTTTCTTTCATATCCCTAACTATCCTTACTGTTCGTTGCACCTTTTTGCCATTGGCATATATGCTTTCGTCTTTCATCTCTATTTTTAGTGGCTGTTCATAGAGTACTATGTCCATTTTCTACAACTCCTTTCATTCTGCTAAATTCATCTTTGATTTCTCTGTGTTTTTTTACTTTTAGTTTTTGTTTGCTCATCTTATGTAATATTAATTTTAGGAATATTATCAGTTCTCTATTTTTTACGTTGTGTTTTTCGAACGATTCTTCGAGTTTTTTTATTGTCTTGTGACTCGCAACAAAAAACGACATCTCTATCGTATTATCGCCATTAAATGTTCTCATTTTTGAGCACATAAGAAGTTTAACTAGGCCTATCTGGGTGCGGAGCTTTCTGTTATTTACTCCCTCTTTATCAAGACTAGGTTCAATCCTCTCCATCATCCTGACTATCTCTTCCCATTCTGCGTATGCAAGGCTATCTCTAATGCTTTGCTTATGAGTCATCCAGCTAGTATTATGGTGTTAATATTATTAAGGAGTTTGAAAAAACTACGTCAATTGTAAAGAAAATTTACCTCATAATTCGCTCATTCTGATTGTTTGTGGTTAAAGTAGCCCCGATCGGATTCGAACCGATGTCAAGAGATCCAGAGTCTCCTATCCTTGACCACTAGACGACGGGGCTATAATTAGTGGTACTTAACTTGCTCGCAAAGTAATAAAAATATCTCTTTGTTTCTTTCATTATGATTGACCTTGCATTGGTATTACAATTTTTCGTCTTAGTTAATCCTATGTCTTCTTTTTCAGTTCTTATCTCGGCTTATAAGCAGAAAATGGATGTAAAACAAGTTGCATTTAAGGCAGTAATCACTGCATTTTTGATAGCGGTGTGCATGGTTTTTGTCGGACCAATTCTATTCCAGTTTTTCGGAATAACTACTGATTCATTCCGGATTGCTGGCGGTATAGTTCTTTTCTTACTTGGTATTGATACGATAAGGCCGAAAAAGACCAATAGCAAGGACTTTGGAGAAGTCGAAGCCCTTGTCGCAATAATCGCAACTCCTCTTCTGACTGGGCCAGCTACAATTTCATTTATAACTCTTAAAACATTTGAACTAGGGGCAATGCCTGTTTTGCTTAATCTTAGCATTGCTTTTGTTGGTGTGGGCTTAGTATTCATCACATTTTCGATGTTTGTCAATAAGCTTAATTTGAAATTAGTCGGAATTGCATCTCGTATTTTGGGTCTTTTCCTAACTGCAGTTGCGATTGAGATGATCGCAAAAGGCATAAACGCACTGTTTTTTGCCCGTGTTTTAGGCTAACTACCATATTTTAATACTTTTTTACACACAATTACTACTATGAAACAAGCCGAACCTTCAAAGCTACGAGTAGGTAGCTATCAGCTTCCTCTTACTCATACTACTTATTTTGGTAATGCTAGGCCATTAAGTGACGACGCATACTCAGATGTTTTGAAGAGATACGGTACTGGATGCCAATTTCCAGAAATGATTGGGCGAGTTGTAAAAGACTCCAAACCTCTGGCAGCTGCTGCATACTTATACCGAGAAGGTTCAGATGCTGTTGATATTAATCTTCTTAGAGCATGCACGGCTTATCGACCAGGGTTTTTTGCAAGACTAACTGGTCCATCGTTTGATGATTTGCTTGGTCAATATGCCCTTGAGGTAATCGTTGCACGAGATAGTTCCATTTCAGTAAGACGACTTTCAGAAGACGTTTCGGTTAGCGTAAATCCCCTCACTGGTTCAAGTCCTTTGGAATTAGGATATTTTGAACGTCGTAAAGTTGGTCCAACCGATCGCTTCATTTTAGCTAATGGTAATCGAACGCTACTTGAATTTTCAATTGAACTTGGTGCAGAAGTTTCAAAGAATTATGCGCTGCTAGTTGGTGCAAGAAGCAATTTGGCCGGAGTAGATCGTGATATTCCAGCATTACGAAGAACACTAACTCAGAGAGGTTTTGCAGATCAGGATATTCATCAGCTTTATCCAAATCCTTCAAAAAGAGAGGTGTTAGCCAAATTAGATGAAATGGCACAGTTCATTCCAGAAGGTTCTACTACTTGGTTTGCCTACTCGGGTCACGGAAGTCGTGGTGGTCTTTGCGTTGGTGCTTTTGAAACAATCTCATCAACTGAACTATACGCAAAATTAGCTAATATTAAAGGAAACAAGTTTGTTCTTCTTGATGCTTGTCATACTATAGATGCAAAATTCTTAGAAGGCCGTCCAGATGATGTTCTGGTCTTTACTGGTCAGGATAAATCAAAGCACGTTCTGTATGATGCACATGTAACTCGATTACTTAGCCTTGATGGAAAGGACTTTGCAAATCTGCATGCAGGATCGCAAATAACTGGCGGACTTCTTACAGCGGCTTTCCTAAAAGTTCTTCATGAAGAGTCTGGCCCAATCGATCTTAAGTATGTCTTGCCAAAAGCAATCGAAAGATATCATCGGATTGCAGCACATAATGTGGAAATTCGTGCTGAGGGTAAAACCATGGTGCTTGGCAAAAAATAGGTGATCTATTGGTTCGATTTTCAAAACCTCCCACAGTTAGAGAACAAATACAAAATGGTGCTCCTTTGGCAGCTACTTCATCATCAGTTCGAGTTCTGGGTATTCTTCCATCTATTAGAAACACCTCTCTTGCTTCAAAAACTCCAAAGCTCGAACCGCTTCAGAAAGATCGGCCATTATACGAAAACGACGACACTGAAGATTTCTGAAACAAACCTATATATAGTGGGAAAGTTCTAATTATTGTGTTAAATATATTTGGTGAAAATAATGGTGAACAAAAGAGGTCTGGGAAGGGATTTACTTCACAAAGAGCAAGGAAAAGGATTTACTTCATCCGATCAGACGAACAATTCGCTACGCTCATCATTCGTCTGGATGCAAAGGCACGTCTAGTTTTACCTCTATTAATTCGAGATCGATTCAACATCAAGCCAAAAGATCAAGTTCTGCTTAGTGTTAGTGCTATCTCGGAAAATTCGATAACTATTGTGTTAGCGAAAGCTCCGGAAAATTGTCAACTAAATTCACGAGTATTCTCCAAGAATGGGAGATATCTAGAACGCCTTCGCGATCTAAAGATCGCTCGGCGAAAAGGAGGTAATGAAAATGAATGAAATGAAAAAAGGACGAGGAGTTGTAGGCGGGAGCCGAGGAATTAGTGGAACGGAGGTAACTGGCAGGGATTTACTTCACAGACAATCTAAATGAAGCAAAGTTTAGGGCAGCAAACAAAGTTTTTGCTCAGTTATCTGGATTAAGAGAAAATCTTCAACAAGTAACAAAAAAATCTTATGATTTTGTTTGGAAGGAGAGGCAGGATATGAATTATCTTCCCTCTACTCTGCGTAATGTAGCAATGGCTAGCAGAACTGTTTTTGATCTAGCTATTGATGAACTGGACTATTGGAGATCCAAAAAGGAGTTTTTAGCAGCCGGAGCACTATTTCAAAAACTTCCCTGGTGGGCCATTTATCCAGATGGCTTAGGTGCCTATGAATTAAGAGCAGCAACAATGAGCGAAGCGGATTTATTTCGCATTGACTTAGTTCAGAAAACCGCCCAAGAAAGAGGTCTTGAAGTTACTGAAGAATTAATCCGAATACTTAGTGCATGTGAACGGCCTGCAGATCAAGCTTCAATTCAACTTGTCTCTTTAGCAATTGATGAACTTAAGGATCCAGTTCGTGCATTTGAGCTAGGTTCCTATTGGAACACTAGTCCATACTTTGTCTGCTGGGATACTAAGGAAAATATTGGCAAAATCTACTCAAGCGGTTCGACTTTAGGCTCACCAATTGTTTCAAATGAAAAGTTGGCTGCACTATATCTGGAGGCGTCTAAATGATCTCTCCAGATGTTAAAAAAGCAGTTGGTTATTTTGGAGAACCAAAAAACCTCAAGCAAAAACTAAGGTCTTGGAAATCTCAACCCGATGGTCAAATCAAGATTGCCATTCCAAACAAAGGCGAGCTAAGTGCAGATGCAGTTAATCTTCTTAAGCAAGAGAAAATTGCTGATGTAGAACGTATGGGTCGAACTTATGTTGCAAGATTTGATGATGTGCTAATAATTCGGGCAAATGCATCCGACATTCCAAGTTATGTCTATGAAGGAATTGTCGATTTTGGAATCACTGGTTTCGATCGAATCATTGAAAG
>CAZZKB010000049.1:0-6836 GCA_964654575.1 Microcaldota archaeon
ACTTGGAATAATTTCAATAGCTATTTTGTATTATCTAGGCAAAGGCTTCCTTATTGCAGGAGTTTTTTTTACAATACTTATTGGAACAATATTAATTAATCTTAGAATTAGAGACAAAAAAATACCGATAGTTTCTTGGTTTGAAGAGAAATTCGAGAGAAAAGATGCACATTTTGCTGGGTGGGGATCTTTTTGGTATGCAGTCGGGGTTTTGATAGCTGCGACATACTTGACAGAAACGAGTCAAATTGCAGCTGTGATATACATACTTGCTTTTGGCGATGCTGTTTCGACTCTTATCGGTAGAAGCGGAAAAATGAAAATACCGTTTAACCAAAATAAAAGTCTTGAAGGGTCAATTGCTTTTTTTATTGCTAGTCTCCCATCATACATTTTTATCGGACCATTAGCCATAGCATTATCGTTTGTATGTACACTTGCAGAAAGCATGCCAATAGTGGATGACAATATATCGATACCGATCGCTGCAATAATATTTTTATTGGTGATAAAGTGATCGCAATAGAATTTAGTGATAAAAACCCTGCAAGTAACTTGATAGCCAAAGCACTTCTTGATAAATATCAATTTAGAAGAATAAGCGAGAGTGAATGGGAACTGGAAGAAGGGATTTGTAAGAAGAAAGTTTGTTTGATAAATTGCAAGAGCGAATCTATATTAGAAGTCGAAGATTTTATTGATGGTGCAGAGACAATAATCGTACTAAGCACCCATAAGAGTAAGATAAACCAAAAAATAATGACTTGTCATTATCCAGGCAATTGGAGCAAGGCAGAAATGAAAGGAAAAGAAAGAACACTAATTATTGCCAATGCAAACCTTCTCAAAAATTTATCAATTGAGATCAGCAAAGAATCACAGAAAATAGGGTGGGATTTTTCGCTTGAGGCAGATCATCATGGTCCAACGGGGCGTAGTCCGATGATTTTTGTCGAGATTGGAAGTACAGAAAAAGAGTGGAGAGATGAAAGAGCGGCAAAATCAATGGCAGATGCAGTAATTAATGCAATATGCAGAGAGGAAAAATACGTCACAGTTGCTGTTTTTGGAGGAGGGCACTACCCAAAAGCATTCAATAAAATCCAGCTTGAAGGGGAATATGCCATTGGACACATTGCACCAAAATTTGTCCTTGATAGTATGGACGAAGAAATGTTTAGGCAGGCAATAGAGAAAAATGTTGATAGGGTCAGTAAAATACTAATTGCAAAAGACGAGACTAGTGCAAAACAAAGAGAAAAGATAAAGGAATTTGCAACTAAGAGTGAGTTGGAAGTCGAAACTGTTTAAAATTATCTAACGAAACTTGAGGTAATTTGTTTTCGTACTTCAAATAATTCCGGATTCTCCAAAAATGCAATTCTAGATTCTTCATTTAGTTTGACGATCTCTCTTGAAAGTGGAATTGAACCTAGATACGGAACCTCTAGCCTTTTTGCAAATTCTGAGCCTTTTTGACCAAAAATCTCTCCAGACATGTTTTCTACTAAACCGAGTATTGGAATAGCTAGTTTTTTAGCCATATTAGCGGCTCTAGTCGTATCGATTAGAGATTCTTTAGTCGGAGTAGTAACTAAAATTAGCCCATCTAAAGCAGATGTTTGCATTGCTGAAAGTGGAACATCGGCAGTGCCAGGTGGTAGATCGATAATCAAGTAATCTATTTCACCCCAATTTGTGTTTTGCAATAAATCAAGTAGCATTCTGTGTTTTATTGGCCCTCGAATTATAATTGGACTCTCACTTGAAGGATTAAGTAGAGCAGTTGAGGCAATCTTGACCCCATTATGAAAAACTGGCTCATACATACTTCCTGTTTTTGCCATAAGTTTAGAGATACCCAAAAATTTTGGCACGTTTGGACAATCAATATCAGCATCAAGAATCCCTACCTTAAAGCCAAGAGTCGTAAGAGAGTATGCTATATTTATCGAGACAAACGTCTTACCGACACCACCTTTTCCACTATGAATGCCCAATTTAAAGAATTTTAATTGCTTAATAGAAGTTTGATCAGAAGAAAAAGGATGTTCCATAATAATTTATGATAAAGGTCTCGTTTTTAAAACCTAAGAGAGAATGTAAAAAATGGTAAAAATGGCAGAATTTGAAGAAATTGCAGCCTTTGAACTTGAATCTTGCCTCCTAAGAAGAGGAAATTTAGAATAGGTGGAAATATGACTGCCCCAGATAAGAAATTTGAACATCCAAAACCAGTTGCAAGTGGAGAGATAGTTGAGGTTGAAATCGAAAGTACAGGTGGGGCAGGAGATGGAATAGCAAAGAAAGATGGGTTTGTAATATTTGTCAAAGGAACTAAAAAGGGAGAGAAATGCAAAGCAAAAATAATTGAGGTAAAGAGGACATTTGCTAGTGCAGAAAAAGTATAAATCTAAAATTATACTAATTTTTGAAGAATTTGATACCGATAAAAAGCAACAGAAGAAAAATTCCGCCAACCACAAGAGAAACGTTTTGAGTAATCAAGTTTGATGAATTTGAACTTGGTCGTAGAAGAGCTGGATCAGTAATTTGAGACACTTCTGAGTATTTGCCACTATAAGATAGAGTTCGACTAAGAAGAGACTGGTTAAATGAATAGACTTGACCTAAAAATGGATCTGCCCAATAAAAATATAGAGAATGATTTCCAAGACCAACATAAGAATAATTGAAACGATAGATGTACGAATATGACAAATTGCTTTTTGAAAGAGGAATTGGTGTTGTATAATTTACAAACTCTGAATAATTGAGATCGGAATGATTTTGATAAACAGGCTGAATAAATTCAAGACCGTAGTTAGTTACATTAAGAGTAAAGTCACGAAGAGTAGTGTTTGACGTCATATTCCCATCAAAAAGATAGCCAGACTCTGATATTGGATATTGTGAGAGCAGTACTATGTCAAATCGATTGTTCCTAAACCACTGCTCACCAAGAACGGGAGATGCAAGAAACACAAATGAATTGCTACCTAAAACAGGTATTGAGTAATTTACATTTATTGGAAATGAGTGTGAGTAGTTCTTGAAAACGTCATAACACTCAAGCCCCATAGCTCGATCATCGATGTTGTACCCCAAGTCAACAGTACCAAAAACCTGCACATTAAGCGGATCAGTACCAGAAGAATTTTTCATATCAATAAGTAGGGATTCTGGAATTGCAAGAAATGATGATGAGAGTGGAATTGAAACAGAATCATTTTTGAATGATAAAGTTGCCGTCAAATGATTTGTAGAGTATGTGTTATTTTGATATTCTGCACAGTCATCAAAATCAAAATCACAACGCCAGGCATAATCACTAGATAGAACTGAGGAATTGCAAGAAAAATCAGAGTAACCAGAACTTGGAAGGGCGATTAGTGATGAAAATCTAGTACCTTTGGCAAAAAATAGATATGAATTATCTAAAGGGTAGATCGAGTTTTGATACATAACTGATGAACCGGCAAAATCAAAGCTAAGAGAAACATTCATTATTCTTGAAATCCGCCCAAATGAAATGTTGATAGACGAATTTTGAGCATTTGCGGAACTAAATAGGTTCTGATCTAATAAGAAATAGTTGTTATTAGTTCGAGATATATTATACATATCGAACGGGGAGTGGTAAGGTGCAGAAGAAATACCAAAAATAATGAATAAAACCAAAATATAACGCCAGATCATAGCGTTTCCCCAAGTTCATCAATTGGAACAAGCTTGGTTAGATTATTTGCGATTTTAAGCTGTAATTTTGAAAGCTCTGATTGCTCAAGAGCAGAAAGAGTCTCCTTTATTTCCAGCCGATCATCAAAGACAATAATTGAACGCTTAGAAAACTTGTCTCCGAAGAAACCAATTTCAAAATCATTGCAGATGAATTTGCCTCCTCGCTCATCAAATTCCAAACCATGCTCGATAAGAGTATCTTTAATTCTCCTGCGTAAATAGTTGTCCTTTAGTGAACCTTCGTTTGGAAGCTGGTAGTAGTCCTTATAGCCTTCGATCTTCTTTTCCTTAATTAATTGCTTAAGTATTGATTCGAGATTGCCTTCTGTGATATCTGCTCCTTTTGTGACATAGCGTCTGAGCGAAAACAGAAATTCCTGTTGAGTTATAGGGCTTTTTCCTAGGCCAAAGTCAGATCTGGATTTTTTGAATGCACCCATTATGTCTGAAGACTTTGATCTCATTTCCTTTCTTACATAAGGCACTCCTTCGCCAAAACGAAGACCATACGTAGGTCTTCGACTAAGTTTTGCCCCTAAATAAACTATCACAACTAAAACAAGACCAGGTAGACCGAACTTGAAATAGAAATCAAATACCGAATCCGAATTGTTTGTTACTGGAACTTGAATTTTTGATCCGTAGATATCGATATTAAGCGTACTGTCCCCTTTAGGAAGTGCTGCATTAACAATAAGCGTTCCATTAGTCACATAGAATGATTTAGAGGACGTGGAGTTACCAATCCAGACATTTGCCTTTGCATCACTTAGAGGAACACCATCAAGATATACATCAAAAACGTACGAAACCCCTTGATGCGTTCGGTATTTTACTGAAAAATCTTTAACATGCAAAAGTCCAGAAGCAAACTGACCAGAATTGTCAGAAATGGATATTAGATAATCTCCAGACTCGTTGAATTGAAGTTTTCGAATAAAAACATTCTGATCTGTAACCCGAGTTAGTTGTTCTGCTGATACATTCTGCCCATTATGTACAATTGATAAAATAGCAGTACCGTTTGTTCGATTAAGAACAAATTCTAAATTAGATTTTTCCCAAGGGAATATCGACTGTGGTGAAGGGTTGAGAGTTTGACTTGAAGGAGCAAAAAACGAATCTGAATCGACTACACCTTTCTTTAATGGAAAATCGTAAATGACTCGAACAAAAGATGAATTTGAAATTGGAAGAGAAATTGTTTTCAACCCCGAACCAGATACGTGCATAGATGTAGAATTTTGCACTAACCAATCCATATGGAGTATCGAAGAAAACAGTTGTGAAATCGAACCCTTATCGACAAAATCGTCAAGAGATGAATTGATTACAATAATATGGCTTCTTGCATAAGGCGAAAGGGAATCAAACCAATTTGACCTTTTAAGTCCACTCGAGATAATTAAATCCTTTTGACCAAAATAGATTACCTGAAAATTTGTCCTGTTTTTTGATAAGGCAGAAAGGACATAACTTGGCATAGCTCCAGTAGGGACGATATAGATGCCATCTTGTGAAACAGACGAGTTTGAAATTCCAAAATCAAGATCGTGTTGCTCAAGTGAAGAGCGCATGGACGAGGCAAATGAAGAGAATTTAGTAGCCTCTACAGCCTGATCGTCCCAAAGTAAGTAAACTTTTTTCATAGGTTTAGCTGAATATGAGTAGATTGAAACGTCGCCAAGTCCACTGTAACTAAATACAGAGTATGCAAAATTACCTGCAGAACCAAATTGAATATTCGAGAAATAGGAATCTGATTGAAGAGCAGATTGCTGATCGGTCGAGAAAAGTGCGACAAGGATGATACTCAATACGACAAGACCAACGAGTCCTAAGACACCTAACAATATCGTTCTGCTGTTCATAATTCTAACCGCGAAGACTTAAGAAAGTCCATATCATTTCGATAAAATGATCGTATATCATCTAAGTCCATCATCATCATGAGTGGTCTCTCAAGACTTAGCCCCCATGCAAGGACTGGATAGACACCGCAAAGTGGAATACTTACTTCTGGCCGAAATACACCAGCCCCTCCGATTTCCATCCATTGCGATCGAGGTTCAAAATAAACATCTACTTCTAAACTAGGCTCTGTATAAGGAAAGAAACTTGGGCGGAAGCGGATTTTGTCAAAGCCAAGTTTTGAGTAAAATTCTTTTAGAGTACCTAGTAAATCAGTGAATTTTGCATTTTCCCATGCAATAATACCTTCGACCTGATGAAACTCGGCTAGATGTTTATAATCAGTAGCTTCATTTCTGAAAACTCTGCCTATTGCAAAATACTTGTGAGGCTTTTTGTCTTTTATTTCTGAGAGATACCTTGCTGAAAGGCAGGTTGTGTGAGTTCGAAGAACCCTCTTTGCAGCCTCTTTTGGATCCCATTTGTATTTCCAGCCTTTTTCATGAGCGGCACTTATTTTATCAACTAGTTTCTTATCACTTGGAAGAGGATAATTACCTTCTATATAAAAGGTATCAGCCATTTCACGAGCCGGATGATCCTGAGGTTGGAATAGTGCATCGAAGTTCCAAAAAGAACTTTCAACAATATCGCCAGACATCTCGCTAAAGCCCATTTCTGCCATAATCGTTCTCATACGACCAGACATTACACTTATTGGATGAGATTTGCCAACAGGAGCATTAGCTGATTCAACAGAAATATCAAATTCACCGGCAAGCTCAGACGCATTGTAGGATTTACCAGAGTACTGAACAGAAACAGACTTTGTAGATTTCCGATCAACTAATTTGCGCTGAATTAGCTCTTCTCGCACTTCTTGATTTACTTCCTTGTTTGATAAAAGAGCCGAATATGCAGCCTTAAGTAAGCTTAGTTGAGCAATAACATCTTCATCAGTCTTTGATGGAACAAGCTTACCGCCCTCTATAGATACAAATCCTTTTTGTTTTGCCCCACTAAGTCCGATTGATTTTTCAAGATCAGTTAAGTCAGTGATTGATTTACCACTCTTTGCTTTTTTATAAACGGAAAACTCTGGAAATTCAGATGAGTAGTATAGTTTATACTCTGAATTTGGAAGAAATGTTGTAGACTCTGATGATTCGGCACTAACAAAACCT
>CAZZKB010000050.1:0-2866 GCA_964654575.1 Microcaldota archaeon
ATATTTGACTTGAAGAGTTTGAAGAATTGAAAAGTGAGTTTTCAACAAGCGAATTGCTACAGAACACACATGAAAAAGAATTGGAATTGAAATCTATTAAAGATAATTTGGAATTGTTAATAGTCAAATTGTCTAATTGAGAACCCTCTATATCAGTATTAATAAAAGACACATTATCGATAAGTAAATTATAGCTAACATTGAAGTAAGAATTCGATTTATTCCCATTAAATACTGATGAGGAGAACAAAATTGAATTTGAATTGTAGATGGATAATGCAGAATAACCAGAACCTTCTACAGCATAAAGATTGTTTAGAGAAACGTGATTTGAATTTTGAATATTAATCCCAGAACCAAAACACGCACTAGAATCGTGATAAGTAACGTTGGCAAATTGCACGTATGAAGTTGTATTTACATATGCACATCCCCAATCAAAGTTAGAGTTTTCTACAAGAAGGCGATCTGAATTTGTTGCATTTAAAAAAGTGGAGTCTTTGAAAGAGTTCGAAATTATAACGTTGTTAAATGTATTTCCAGTAGAATAATTGCTTTCAAAAAGATAGATAGTATCAGAATTAGCATCTGGAGAAATATTGTAAAATGAACTGTTGGAAACCCCAGACAAGTAAATTATTGAAGAGAACATTGGAGCTTTGAACGTATATAAGTCAAAAATAGAGAGATTGTTGGAATTTGAAGCATTGAAAAGCTGATTTATGGTATAGGTCGAATTAAACAATCCGAATGAGACATTATCGGAAGATGAAATAGTCGCAAAGACAGTCGTTGATGTGTCAAAAGTAAAATTATAGAATTGATTATTTGGAGAATTGTCAACGATAATTCCAGTATAATTATCATAAGATGAGGAAATACTAAAAGAAGTAAGATTGCTATTGTCAGTTGATTCTAAGTATATAATAGTAGAACCATTTCTAGCTGAATGAAGAGAAAAATTTCTTAAATTGAGCGATGACGAACCGCTTGCATAGATAGAATGGTTGTAGTTATCCAGTTGAATATTTGATGCAGAAACAAAACTTGATTTGTATAAATTGATTCCGATTGTATCATAAGCACTTAAATCTGGAGAACCCAAATCTTTGATTATCGTATTGCTAATATTGACATTTGTCGAAGAAGTAACATCGAAGCTCGTAAGAAAACCAGCAACTGGACCGCAATTTAATATTGTTACATTATCAACATGATCAAGCAAAAATGCAGGTCCAGAAATATCGTTGTTTGTTATAGAAAACCCGTGACAATCGAAGACAACATTCGAAGCAGTAATGTTAATACAACTAATAGTCGGAGAGGTTGCAGTAATAGGAGAAGCAAGATCATAGGTATCGGATGAGGAAATATCAAAACAAGACGAAACGGGAGTTGCTGCAAATGAAAAAGAGCACAACACAAGAACCGCTAGAGCAAGAACAAGAATGGGTTTCATGATTCCGTTAGCAAGATAAAATTTATAAATTGCGCTTTTCGCAAATGTTAGTAAATAGTTTAAAATGTTAAATTAGATAAAAGCCTCGACACCTTTTTCTTTCTTTTCACGTTTTTCTTCAAATTCGATTGCTTGCTGTAAAAGTGGAGCACCTCGTTCACGCTTAGTAGATTTGCGGTCACGAACTTTAACAAAAACTGGATAATTTACAGCCTCACCAACTAAAATCGCTTCGCCGACCTTAAGAGACGTGATACTTTTTACAACTCGAGCGTCAATTCCTTCCGAACTTTTTTGTATGTGGTCTAGATCGTTTGGATTTGTAACTCGCAGAATGATGTGAGTATTACATTGTGAGAGCGCTGTAGTACTTAGATTCACTGGCCTCTGACTAATTAGGCATAATGAAGCACCAAATTTTCTTCCTTCACGCGCGATTGTTTCTATAATAGAGCGAGATACTGCATCGCGCTCTTCAGCCTTTTCACGGGCAAAGTTGTGTGCTTCTTCGATTAAGAGCAAAAATGGTGGGATTTTGCCCTTTTTTCGCAAGTGAAAAAGACGACGAGCGAGCATTGCAACTAGAATCTGTTTTTTTCTTAATGAATCAATTGAACTAAAATCCAATATAGTCATTTTACCCGGAGAAATGTCACCAATAAGGCGAGGAGATTCTTTTTTATTAGATAAAAATTTGTACCTTCGCAATTCGGAAATTCCTCGCTTAAGAGCACGTTTAACATCCTCCTTTGAGCTGCTCGAATCGGCTTCGATAGAAGAGACGAGTTCTTTCATGCCAAATCCAGCAGAATCTTTCTTTGCACCCTTAAGAGAAGACATTGAATTGCGCAACACATCTCGCTGCGCTGCTGATAGGTCAGGAAGCCACTCCATCATAGTTTCTGGAGAAATTTTTCTTAATGGAACACAGATTTCGTTTCCGTCGATAATGGTTGCTGATTTTCCAAAAACCGGATCATGCGCAAAGCCAATATATTCGCCATGAATATCGACGATTATAACTGCAATTCTTCCATCCTCTTTTTTCCTAGAAAGAAGTTCTTCAAGAATAACACTTGAAAGATGTGACTTTCCAGCACCACTCATAGCCAAAATTGCCAGATGTTTTTGTAATAATCTAGTAAGTGAAACTTTAGCCTCGGTCTCGTGGTGTTCGATTGAGCCCAAATGAAGGCCTTTTTCATCAAAACCTAGAAAAGATTTTAGTGTCTGATTATCTGCCTCAAATACATCAAGCCCAGGCGATGGTGGTTCGAAAACCCTCTCAAATTTACTTGATGAAAAGGAACCGAGTATTTTTACATGAGCAACTGTGTATTCCCATGAATCGGATGGGAAATTGGATCTAATTGAACTTGCTTTTTCAAATGAGGCAACACTCTCAGC
>CAZZKB010000050.1:2966-4814 GCA_964654575.1 Microcaldota archaeon
TTTTCATATTTTGGATCAACAAAAGCCAAGACGAGTTCTTTTCTTAATTTTCCAGAAGTGTCGATATAACTCGAGAGAGATTCAAAGTCAATATTCAGACTCGTCTTCAAGACATATATCAAATACTGAGTCTTGTCTTCGCCAGGTCTAAAGCCCTTTCGATGAAGACGTAAGAATGGAGAACCATCTAAACTTGGTCGAACAATATAGCCAAGATTTCGTAAGTACTTTATAACGGAATATTTTTCATGAGATAGAGGGTCGCTAAGGTTAGATTTCTTTAGCAATTCATCTTTTGAAACAGGAATAACTCCTCGATCAGCAAAATATGCTGCTTCAAGAAGAGAAACTTTAGCAATAGACTCTTCTTCTACTCCAGCACCAAGGCTTCGTAGTTTGAGGATAGTTTGCTTGTCTCTAATTACCAAATAATCTGAAGTAATCTCGAAATCGTTTGATTGCATGAAAATCGACTCTAAATAGTTTTGTAGTTTGGATCGACCGCACTAAGAATTACCTTTGCATCACTTGCTTTCATATCATGAACATTGACAACATTTTCAACTCCTCCAGGAGTGTCGATTGTAAGAGTACCAACGCCAAAGAGTCGCTGAGTAAATGTTTGTACAAAACCAGATTCGGAAATTTTTGAATAGGTTAGAACAAATTCTCTCTTTGAAAGAACTCCGCTCGAGTAAATAAGGCTGCCCTCACCAAGAGTAATTGAAGTAAAGCGCGAAAGAACATGAATCAATAAGATGTAGAATATTGAAATACCAATAACAACTGCAAGAAGATAGTAGAACATATTACCAATCATGTCTTTTATGTAAAAGAGTAATGCACTTAGAAGTATAGCTAGAAGCACTACTTTAGTGATCTTGATGATATTGTAAGGATGAAAAGAATTTTCCATATATAATAGAGATAATCGCAGATTATTAAAAATGTAGCAGAACCAGATATGTTCATGATAATTGCCTATACTGATGGCGCATGTTTTGGAAACCCTGGACCCATGGGAATCGGAGTAGCAATATACAAAGATGGAGTACGAGTCGAAGAATTAAGCGAGTACATTGGACATGGAACAAATAATATTGCTGAATATAGCGCGATAATAAAGGCAATCAAAACAGCTAGAAGTATGGGAGAGAATCAAGTTCACATTAAGAGTGATAGTCAATTAGTCGTAAAACAACTAAACAACGAGTATAGGGTAAGAGACCCTGAACTGACTGTGCTCAAAAAAGGAGTAGAGAGTCTTTGTGTCGGAATAGACGTCAGGTTTGAACATATACCAAGAGAGAAAAACTCTGAAGCTGACAAATTATCTAAAGAAGGGATTGAAATCGGATCAAAACGATAGAAAAACGCGGTAAATTCAATGACAGAAATAAAAATTATTCAAAGGCCTGAAATTGGGCCATACATGACATTTGAACACTCAAAAAACAGGCCAATATATGGCTGGTTTTGGTACAAAGAAGGTTATGCACCAGAAATGGTCGAGTTTGCACTTAAACACGAGAATATTAAACCAACAGAAGAAACTGTGCTTCTTGACCCATTTTGCGGCACAGGAACTTCTCTTCTAGCTGCAAAAGAAGCAAGAATGCCTTCAATCGGAGTGGATGCTTCGAGCCTTGCGGCATTTATTGCAAAGACAAAAACAGAAGACTATAGTAAAGAAGAATTGGATAAAGTAAAGGAATTCCTTTCAAAACGAATCGAAGTTAAAGAGCAGAGTAATGAATGGGAGTTCGAATTATTCCCAGCTCGAGCTGCGTTTCCAAAGCGAAATTACAATGAGATTCTTGTCCTAAGAAATGCGATTGAAAGTGAAGA
>CAZZKB010000050.1:4914-6745 GCA_964654575.1 Microcaldota archaeon
AAAATTTATGGTCTTGAATTAAGTCTTCTTGAAATGAGTAAGAGTGCTGCTGCTGCAATGCGTATGAGAGCGATCAGGTCATACATTGCAAAAGACATGGCAGTTGGAGAGATGCCTCCTGAAGTTGGAGAGATAGGGCACAGAATACCGATAATCGGAACTTACTTCAAAGACATGGAAGGAGCCATTTGTGAAATGTATCGAGTGCTAAAGCAAGGCGGAGTTGCGCATGTCAATGTGTCTAATTCTGTAATTCACGAAACTCATGTACTAGTAGACGAAGTGTTTGCAGAAATGGCACAACGAATCGGATTTTCTGATGTCGAGATAGTTGTTGGAGCCGAGCGCATTGCAGATGTTCGACCAGCAAAGGTTAGAACGCGAGAAAGTATAGTAGTAATGCGGAAATAGACACTTTTTTACATTAAGGTGCATGACTTTAATTCCTCTTGATCATATAGCCAAATTATGAAAGTTGAAGATATAGTGGCTAAACTAAAGAGAAAGAGCCAAAGCCTACCAGACCCGTACGACCCGTATGGCACACCAGTAAACAAACCAGTATCTATTTCAAAGATAAAAGCGCTTGCTAAATACATTGGAACGAAACATGGGCTAGCTTTAGAGCTGTGGAAGCAAGACATGATGGAAGCAAAACTAGTAGCAATACTTATTGAAAGCCCGCAAAGAGTTAGTCCAGAGCAGGCTGATGAATGGATTTATCAGACTAATAATCGAGAAGTGTGCGACCTAGCATGCACAACTCTTTTTGAAAAAACCGATTTTTACCAAAAAAAGATAATAGAGTGGGTTAAGAGCGATCAGGAGTTTGTCAGGCGCGCAGCATTTGTCTTAATCGCAACCACTGCAAGCAGAAAAAACGATTCTGACTCAAGATATATAGAGTACTTGAAATTGATAGAAAAGTATTCGACTGATGAAAGGCATTTTGTCAAAAAAGCTATTAGTTGGGCACTAAAGCAGATAGGCAAACGAAGCCCAACCCTTCATAGCCCAGCAATAAAACTAGCAGAAAAATTGGCCAATTCTGAAAATGAAACTGCTAGGTGGATAGGATTAGATTCACTAAGAGAACTAGAAATTCAAAAAAGAAGTGATAAAGATGATTTACGATTTTGATGGGAAAAAACCAAAAATTGCAAATGATTGTTTTGTTGCAAAAAGCGCAGACATAATCGGATATGTCGAAATAGAATCTGGCTCAAGCGTCTGGTTTAACAGCACGATTAGGGCAGATTTGAATTTACCAATCAGAATAGGAAAAAATGTTAGCATACAGGACAACAGTGTTCTCCACACAGACATAAAAACTCCGATCGAAATCGATGATGATGTGGTTATTGGTCATCGAGCCATAGTACACTCAGCAAAAATTGGAAGTAATACGATAATCGGCATGGGTGCAATTCTTCTGTCAGGTTCAGTGATCGGTAAAAACTGTATTATTGGAGCAGGGGCAGTTATTACAGAAGATACAAAAATCCCAGATGGCTCGATTGTTATGGGGGTACCGGGTAAAGTTGTAAAACACACAACTCCAGAGCATATTGAGCGAATCAGAAAAAATGTACTTGCTTATGTTGAATTGAATAAAAAATATTTAGAAAAAATCGAGTAAAACAGTAACAAACAAAAAGAAACTCATGTTTGGATAAATTTCAACATTTTCTTTAATATTTCAAGTTTTATTGATAAAGAGAAAAAATATGTTAAATAAAAAAATTAGTAATAATAGCTGGGTTTTGGAGCCGTCAAAAGAGCTGCGAAATAGAATAAGTAAAACGCAGCCACCAATATCAGGACAAGTATT
>CAZZKB010000051.1:0-6739 GCA_964654575.1 Microcaldota archaeon
GATGAACTTAATGCACTCTTTAGAGAATTCTTTATTTTGGAAAACACGATAAATTACCTATGAAAAGTAGCAATAGAAAATTTAAAAGCATTGCAGAAAAGTAAGGTTTATAATTACAAATTAACATAAAAAATAACATAAAATAAAAAAGGTGATGGGTTGTTTGGAAGAAAAGTAAAAAAACAAAACACAGATACACCATATAGAGACTTAGCCAAACCTAAATACAGATTAAGGGAAGAATGCGAGCGAGAAATGGAAAAAATGAGAGTAGGGACAATTAGTAATCTGTATGAACCTTATCTCGAATTTTTGATGGATTCAAAAACACCTAGAGAACTAGAAGTTAGAACTAAGATTCTTGCTGGTTTTGAACTGACAGACGATATACCAAAGTTAGATGAAAAAAGAAATCTCTCAGCAGCAGTAAGGCGAATGCGTAGAAAAATGAAAAAGTTTGGAGAATATGAAATAGCCCAACTGAAAGGAGATGCAGAAATAGTAACTAAAAAAGAACAGGTACCTGATGGCAGTAGAGTAGTGCGAACAAATTACCAGAGATACAATCATGAATGGTGGAAAAATCAGAAACCCAAATGGGAATATGGAACAGACGAAAGAATTGAGACAGCATATAGGGAAATAGAAGTACCGGATTACATTCAAATCAGAATAACCCATGGGCAAAATGAAATAGTCGTAGTTCCGATAGATGTCACTTTTGATAAAATAAAAAAAGGAACATATGTAAGTGGGGCAATCGGAATAGTCATGACAATACTGTACGAAATAAGCAAATAGAAAAAGAGCCAATCAAAGTTTCCAATATTTCTTATTTTTGATAAACAATTTTTGCGCCTCAATCAGATCAAGATAGAATGAAAATTCATCGGGATGTAATTTTCGTAAAATCCGATCTGCAGTCCGTGGACCAACTCCAAAAGTAGATATTGCAATTAATGCACGCTTTCCATAAGAGCGGATTAGCGATGCAGAAAGAGATCGATCCTCGTCTGATCTTGACGAGTCACTTGAACCTACAATATAGATTGATGAGTTATTGCATTTGTGACATTTTAGTTCATTTGGATTTTCTGGCGCGCCAGCTAAGAGCATCATGCGCTCAGAGGAGCAATGAAGACATTTGAGTTTAATCGCTTTAGATAATGCATTTTCCTTAAATGCTGCAACAAGCCGCTCTCGAGGCTCAAAAGCACCAACATTCTCACCAGTTGAAAAGCGCCTAAGTGCTAGGTCACCATAGAAACTTGGCTTCTTTCTTATATCGATTACAAGTCGGTATTTCTTGCTCAAAAGACCATGATAAAAATCTTCTAAGGCCTTAAGGTCGAAATAGCGGAAGAATATAACTCGCATCGCTTCCTCATAAACTACGGAATTGCGCATTGCTTCGATAAGGCGATAGTTGATATTTGCATCTTCTGATAGAAGACCAAAAAGGCGCCCTGCATGAAGGAATTTAAATTTCAATAAATGAGAATCTTTGACTGATTCAGTAAGTGAATGCTTTGGATTTGACACTCCGCTAAGTGCTCTAGTTATCATTTCTTCTTTTAGGGGAAATGGAAGCTTGACTAAAATGCAATATGGGTCAGCAACTGCACGAACACTCTCACCGACAAGTTGCGAGAGATTTTTGGAAAAAATCCTACATACCGCTTCATTTACTTTTGTGCCAAAGCATGAATGTAAGATTATCGTATCTTCAACGATTTCGAGAACGAGCGTATTGTCATTTGGCAGCGGATTAGTTGGTTTTGCCGCACGCATTCGGCCTACTGCTTGAGCAACATTAAATGGGACTGGAATGTCTTCTCCAACCCAGGATGGAACAATAACTTCATTGGATGAACCGAGTTGAGCAAGCACTTCTTTCTCAGTAATATCTAAAACGCTCCATGGAGTTCCTTTTGAAAAGAATGTCACTCCAACTTCTAAATTAAGGACAAACTCTTCATCTAAACTCGAAATTATTCGATTTGATGAGACATCCTTCATCAAAAATCGCTTTGCCTTTGGAATAGTACTAAGGAATGAAACAAAGTAAGTTCGTGCTCGCAGTGTCGGTTTTATCCAGACATCCTCGCCTTCTTCATCATAGAATAGTATGCCCTCTGAATAAAGCTGGAGAGCAACTTGCCGGAATTTTTCACTAGTAATTGAAAATGCATAAGAGCGACTAAGTACTGAGTGAGCCCAACTAAGATTAATTCTTCCAAAATCGATGCAAAGACCAACTAACTGATTTGCAATTACATCAAGAGCTCCTTTCTCTACAGATTTTGCTTCCATAAAGCCGCTTTGCGCTAGGCTGCAAAGAACGTTTGATTCAAGTTCATCATCAAAATCATGGCATAGGATAATTCCCTTTGGCAATTTTGTTATGTGATGACCAGATCGACCAACACGCTGAATAAGTCTAAACACTTGATGAGGAGATCCAATTTGTACAACTAACGAAACATCTCCAATATCGATACCTAATTCCAAGGATGAAGTGCAGATAAGAGATTGGATAAGCCCAGCTTTGAACCGGTCTTCGGCATCTTGGCGAACTTCACGCGAAAGTGAGCCATGATGAACTTCGATATTTACTCCGGCTGCCTTTAGTGAACCGGATAATTCTTCAGCACTACTCCTTGTATTGACAAAAACAAGACTCCGGTGAGTGTTGATCAATTCGATAAGTCGCTCTTTACTGAATTTTTCAACACTAAAATCCATTTTCCTGCTTCGGCCAACTTCGCAAATTGAATAACTTCTTGAACCAAAAAGAAGTTTTGCAGCTTCCTCTTCGTTTGATATTGTTGCACTGATTCCGATTCTGCTAAAAGTTGCAATTTCAGAAAGCCTCTCTAGACAAAGAGATAGTTGTGCACCACGCTTGTTGTCCATGATATCATGAATTTCGTCAACTATGACAAATTTGACATTTTTTAGATGCTCACGCATGACTTTTCCAAGCATTAGTGCCTGCATTGATTCGACAGTTGTAAGAAGTATTTTTGGTGGGTCTTTTCGCTGCTTTGTTCGCTCATGCGCACTCGTGTCTCCAGTTCTCAAATCATGAGAGATATCAAGCCTTTTGCACCACCAATCAAAACGATCAGTCAAATCTCGAGATAATGCTCGAAGCGGAGTAATGTATAGAGCGCAAATGCCGCTTTTTTCGTTTTGTATCTTCTCTAACACTGGAAGTAGAGCGCTCTCTGTTTTTCCATAACCAGTTGGCGCGATAATAATGACATTTTCTCCAGAAAGGACTTTTGGAATTGCGACTTTCTGGATTTCAGTTAGGTCAGAAAATCTTTCCTTAACTAGATCAGTTACACTTACCATTGTAAATCAGATTATTGTTAGATAGAAAATATAAAGAGGTTAAAAAGATTAGAATTGAATTTCGTAAACTCCTCGATCTGCATCTGGAACTGGTGGCCTCTCCGATGGCTTCCATCCTGGAGGGGGATCATCTTCAATGTAGCAGGGAAGACGATTATCCTTTTGCGGCTGTCTTCTGTTTCTTTTAAGCCAGTCATTAATTACAACCGGTGGAGGAAGAATATCGCCCAACTTCATAGAACCTTCAACAGCTGCTCGATTAGCAAAAGCATCGACAGGTCTCACTGGTGGGACAAATTGACGAGCCCCGAAAGTTTTTTGTTGTAGGTACATGTATTAATGTGGATTTTTGCTGCATATAAAGCTTTGTTTCAAAATTAGCCTCGGACTTCAAAACTATTGTGTGAATACCAAGATTTAGCAGCAGCATTAGTAGAGGTGGGGTGAGCAAAATCACCATAGAAAGGACCGAATTCAATCGAGTAGCCAATTGAGCCAAAACAAGCTTCGAGGACAGAAATTGGAACTTGTCCCCCGTTAGATTGACCAAAGAATTTGAGTCTTTGATTATGATAATTAGCTTCGATAAAACCACCGCCAAGGGTTGGATACTCGTGAATATGATCGTAATTGATAACAATACTTCCTGCCCCAACAGCACGAAAGTGAGTTGGAAGATGTGCAAGCATTTCTGGAAGTTGATAATGTCTAATGTCTGCTAAATGCATCATTCTTGGATGCGAATCAAATAACAAAGCAACTGGAATTAGCATTTCGTCATGAAAATAGATTGTAAATATTCCACCTTCAGGAGATTTTGGAAGAGAATGATTGTTTAAAGAAACAATTCCGTGATCCTTGCTTCTGATAAATGGCGGAATGATAATTAGCCCTTCTCTAAGAGCATCGGCTTTACTAAAAACACCGCTAGCTGGTTGATCGGAACTACGTGAACAAACTGAAATAGCTTTATAAGCCCCTATCCAACCTACCTCAAGTTTAGATATTCATGTTAAATAGGAATATAAAAACTAACACAGACTTTTTGGAAAGTGTAACCAACATACGAGAAAATCAAGCTTTTATAAGTCTTCCAAACAAACGATATTGACCTAATTACCAAAATTACATGTGATGATTATGAATACTGACGAATTGGAAAACTTTAGAAAAGCTGGCGCAATAGCTGCAAAAGTAAGACACGAGAGTAAAAGTCTTATTATGGTTGGTGAGCCGCTCCTTGATATAGCTGAAACAATTGAACAGATGATAGCTCAGGAAGGAGGAAAACCAGCATTTCCAGTAAATATATCGATCAATGAAATTGCAGCACATTATACTCCTGAGTTTGGAGCAAGTGCAGTTCTTGGTGAAAATGATTTAGTTAAAGTCGACCTTGGTGTCGAAGTTGATGGTGCTCTTTCAGATACTGCCTATACGATTGACCTAAGTGGCAAGCACGAAAAGCTAGTAAGTGCTGCTGAAAGTGCACTAAAAGAAGCAATTGGAATGATTAAACCAGGAGTTACAAATGGTCAAGTTGGAGCAAAGATAGAAGAAACAATAAAGGCAGCTGGATTTAAGCCAATTGCAAATCTTTCAGGACATAAAATAGAAATGAATGCCCTTCATGCCGGAGTCGATGTCCCAAACATCAAGACAAACGACCAGTATAAATTTGTCGAGGGAGACATTTTCGCAATCGAACCATTTGCAACTAATGGAGCCGGGTTTGTTGAAGATCTTGAGCAAGTGGAAATATTTTCTGTTTACATGCCAGCAAACATAAGAATGAGACAATCAAGAAAAATTGCTGAGTATGTTTTGAAGAATTATGGCACATCACCATTTGCTGAACGGTGGATAAGAAAGGAATTTACTTCAAGATTGCTTGTTAGTGCAGCACTAAAGGAAATGTTAACAGGTCATTTCTTACGAGGATACCCAGTATTGCGAGAAGTCGAAAAAGGCTTAGTCGCACAGGCTGAAAACACAATACTCGTAACTAAGGATGGCTGCGAAGTGTTGACTAAATAGTTTTTTATTTTGTTTTTAATTAAGTTATTCTAATAACTTTAGAATAAGAAAATGTACGGGCCCGTGGCCTAACCTGGATAACTCGATAAAGCCGCCTTAAGCGGGTTTATCAGTCTGGATAGGGCGATTGGCTTCGAATGCCACTTCCAAACGCGGAAGAGACCAATAGGTTATGGGTTCAAATCCCATCGGGCCCGAATTCTTCTTTTTTAGATAATAATTAAAACATACTAGAACATATTATATCACATGAATTATATTAATGAAAGTGTCCCTAGAGCTGCAAGAATACATCTTGGTGAAAAGTATAAACTAGATACAAGTCATACAACAAAAAATCCAATAAAAGAAATGCCAAAAGCTGGAAGAGTATTTCGTATAGTAGAAACGTTGCCAGAAGGAATGCAGAATACTAGCACTAGTCCTGAGCAAGTCAAAGAGGCAGTTGCAAAAATAAAAAGAATGCATGGCGCACTTGGAGTTAGAGCTCTTGGGCATAGACCATTTGCAGCAGCAATTGGTGCTATGGATGATGATGAAGTTGAAGTAGTTAAACACAGCAGCGTTGCAGAGGATGAAATGAGACTAGTTCGAAGGCATATGGAATTGGCAAGCGTAGGAGAATTAGCAGCAATATTCGAATTGTACAGTCAATTTTCAGCTAGGTTTGAGGCAGGCTGGAAAATCGAAGACAGTATTGCAAGTGGAAGAACGATTCTTGGCGAGCGAGTTTGTTTATTTGACGAGCGAATCTTGATTGATAGATCAGAATATACTGGAGAGTTAGATCAAATTTTAACAAGAGATACACGAAGAGTAAAGATAGATGACCGAAATGTAGAATCACTACCATTAAGTGATGAAATAGAAGCAAGAGCACTGATGATCAGAATGATGAATACATTTGGCCAGAGTGCATTTGCAGCCGAGATTTGGTTTAAGGGAGTTGAATTTGGATTTCCTGCAATAGGATTATATGACGAGCAAAACCCAATTGGATTTAGACTAATTTCAAATATGGCAGAAGTGGTTCCAGAGAGCATTGAGATACTAAGTGGTAGAGCAGTCGAACTAGGCCTAAAATTAGCTTCAATAGTAGCTGCATTAAAGAAGCTTGCATTTGGACCAGTAGATAAAAAAGTTGCAAGAAGAGACACTCAAATTAGTATGCTTAGAGATGCTATTTTAGAACTAAATGAAGAGTGGCCAGATGCAACAATTCTCAAGAGGATAATAGGACTTGTTATGAAAAGAAATGTCTTTGGGCATTTATTCAGTAGTACACAAATAGAGCCTGGAGAAGTTGAAAGAGCAATAGCAAGAGAGATAGAAAACCAAAGCA
>CAZZKB010000052.1:0-6704 GCA_964654575.1 Microcaldota archaeon
CCGACATAATAGAAATTTGCATCTGATTCATTTGCAACTGCTTTTGCAAGCAAGGTTTTACCAGTTCCTGGAGCACCATAAAGAAGAACTCCTTTTGGTGGGTCGATTCCAAGCCGCTCGAAAATTTCTGGGTGTCGCAGTGGCAGCTCGATCATTTCACGGACTTTCTGAATCGCGTCTCGCAATCCACCAACATCATCATATGTAATATTAGGAACGTTGCTTATCTCTTTGATTGGTTCTTTCTTGATTTTGACCTCTGTCTCTTCGCTAATCATGACTGGGCCTTGTGGGAAAACTTGTGCGACAACTAGAGGAATAGAAGTTCCAAAAATTCCTATCGGTAGAACATTTCCCTTAAGAATTGCTTTTCCAACTAGTCTTTTCTTTGCATACTGGTCAAAGCCTACTGAATATTTAACTGGTTCTTGTGGTGCGAGTACAATTTTCTTTGCAGTCTTTACGTTTACTGGCTCAATCCGCACCTTTTCTCCTAGTCCGATTCCAACATTCTGTCTAAGTATTCCATCCATTCTTATTATTTCGAGTCCTTCATCATCAGAGTGAGCCTGCCAAACGATTGCCAGTGCAGCTTTTTTGCCAAGTAATTTTACAATGTCCCCAGTAGATACTCCAAGCTCGCTCTTTGCTTTCGAGTCTACTCGAATTATTCCTCGACCTATATCGTTCTGAAATGCTTCTGCAACCTTAAGTGCCAGTGCTGACATCTGCTCCAACCCCACTTTGACCTTTATCTACACTGATTTTGCTATTTATTAGACTATCTTTTTTGAGTTTTATTATAGTTGATGTCTTTATGTCATCTGCCACTTTGACATTCAGTAATTCTAACAGCTCTTCTCTTGTATATCTAAGGCGGTCGCTAGGTGTCACTATTATTGCACTGTCTGTACTTTCATCAGCTTCTACTGATTTTATTGTTTGTGTTTGGGGAATTGCTTCTCGACAAAGAACTCGACTTTCAAACCCTATCTTCAACAAACCCTCTTCAAAAATGCCATTTTCTATTATCACTTCAATTGCTCGTTTTATCTGCTCTGCCCTCTCAAATCCGTCTGTCAATTGGCATTCAATCTGTCCGCCTTCATCCTCTATTCTAAACTGTAATCCATCTTCGCTTTTTTGAACTACTTTTCCTCTAATGTTTATTGAAAAATTAGTTTGAGTTTTTGCTTTGGCTAGTACTGTTTCAATTTTTTCCGGCTCGCTTCTTTTTATTATTCGTATTACTCCGCGATATCCTAAGTGCAATTCTCCGCCACTCTCATACGCTTCCTCTAATCTTATTTTATCATTCGTCCTTAGGGTCGAATACTTATCAATGTCATCATTCCAAAGTATTAATGGGATTTTTCCGCTTTCATCAGACAATTCAAAAACTCGGGATTTTTTTCCAGAGGAATAATTTGCAATTGGCCATATCTTCTCTATAATTGCCTTAATCGTTACTGATTTAGAATTCTTCTCTATTTTTACTATTTTTATCGGGCCCTCTTCTTCTAGCAGCCCATCTTCCTTTGCAATGAACCTTATTGCTGCTGCGCGGTTAAGTAAGCCTTCAAATGCCTGGATCGTTTTGACTACTCTCTGCTCTAGTGCACTTTCGCCTAGCTTCTCTTTTAGTTGCCCCTCTAGATCCATGTTAACTATACTGTGCGTTTCTGCATAAAAGTTGTATTGTTTTGTAAAAATAACTCTCTTTTAGTTGTATTAAATGGTATTATATAGCTTATCTTTTATAGTTATATCCATAACAATGGTCCTGGTCTTTAATGAATCTGGAACTCACCGGCAATTCGCCAATCCTTACGGGGTCAAGTTTCGTGATTGTTATTTTGAGTTTGCGCATGCTCATTACAAAGATGGCAATCTTGTTGCCACAAGAGCAGAGAAATCATCTTCTATTGGTAAGTTTCTCATTTCAGCATCATCTCCCAGGTCCGATTCAGTTAGGGTTTGTGCTGTTTTATTTTCTCCAGGATTTGTTGATCTTAACCATCTCATAAGTTCAACAAACTATACTGTTGGAGTGATAAACGCACTTATTGACCGATTAGATGTTTCACACAATGATTTGTTTGAGGTTTTACGAATTTTAAATCCCGATCTGAAAATCTATGATTCTTATTTTATTAGTGGAGGAATTGTCTCACTTGATTTAGAATCAAAACGACTTCAAGCTGGTCTTGGTTCTACATACGGTGTTTTTCCAAGGTCACTTCTAATCGATGCATTTACTGATTTGGCAGAACGATTGGGTTGTAATTTCGAGCCTGTTGTTTTTAGCGGGCCGGATCATGCACCCTGTCGTCCCAATTCCGATGCATCTTTTTGGTATGATGCATTCAAAGTCCCACTTGTGAATCATTAATTTAGGTTTTTATCTTCTTCTAATCATCCATTTCCCTATGCACAATATGAGCAGTCTTGAGTACTCGTTTCTATCCAATGAACTCTCCACAAAATTAGTTGGTAAATACTTTTCACGAGTGCGGAAACTCTCCGAAGATACATATCGAATCAAAATCGGTGATTATGAACTTCTCTGTCAATTAGGCATCAGACTCCACATAACAAAATACATCGAAGATCCAAAAATATCAGATCAATTTGCAGAAAAAGTTTCAAAAGAGCTTGATAATGCAAGGGTAAAAACCGTTCGTCAAATTAACAATGACCGAATTATTTCAATCGATTTTGAGCGCGGCTCAATAATCTTCGAAATGTTTGGAGATGGAAATGTTATCTTTGTAAAAGATGATCTTATCAACTGCGCTTCTAAGTATGAAAAATGGGCTGACCGGGAAATCAAAGTGGGTCTTCCATACAAAGCTCCAAAAGCCTCAACCTCATCAAAGATCGAGTACACCGATCGCTACATAATTGTCTGCATGATGAAGCTTCCATTAGGAAAGGATTATTCTTGTGCGATTCTTTCAAAACTTAAGATCGATGAAAAAACTCCTGCTTCATCGCTTTCTGGCAATCAAATTAGCAATCTTGAATCAGAAATAGAAAAAGTCCTTTCAAATCTTTCACCGGTTTTATTCAAAGATGGAGACAAGATAGTTGATTTTGCACTCTTTCCACTTCCAAAATTTTCCTCTCTCACATCCGTCTCCTGTACTTCACTAAGTGATGCTGCTGATGAATACTACTCAAAAGTCGAGAAGGAAAATCCTCAAGCACAAAAAATTCAAAATCGCCTTGAAAAGCAGTTCGAACGTAAAGAGTCATTGCTTAAAGAAGAAAAAGCCTATAAGGAAGCAGGCGATTTTATTTATTCCAATTATCAAGAAGTCGAGCATATTCTTTCTGCTGCCAAATCTGGCAAACTAGAAGAATTAGAAAAGAAGTACAACGTCAAGATTGATAAAAAAGAAAAGACAATTGAAGTGGATTTTAATTAGAGCTGCTCTCTAAATTGAGAAGGTTCTCTTTCAAAAGCGTACTTGCTCTCTTTGGTTTATCTACATTGAGCGATATTACTGTATTTTTACCATCCTTTGAAATCATTCTAACGCTATTAATGCTAATCCCTTCCTTTGCCAAGAGCTGGGTTACTCTGTTCAATTCTCCTGGCTGATCAGGAAGCTTGAGCATGATTGTGTTTATTTCTTCGACTTTGTATCCGGAAGCTTCGAGAACTGTCTTTGCCTTATCATGATTTCCTAATGTTAGGACAACTATTGCCTTTCCAGATAAGACATCAACGCTTACTGCTTCGATATTAATCTTGGCTTTGCTAAGTATATATGAAATATCTGCTAATAGTCCAACCCGATCATCTGCTATTATCGTTATTGTTTTCATGTTTCCCACCATTAAATTCGATAAACTTGAATGTATGGTATCTTACTAACATACCTAACTTCCGATTCATCAATTACTTCCGCTTCTATCGCGGCCTTTATCGATTCACTTCCGACTATATTTAGCGAAGAAAACCCTTTTTTCAGCTCTTTTTTCGCCCCCTCTAAATTTGTTTTCTCCCCAACATAAAAGCCTTTGTATCTTGAAAGATCCATACAGATATCTTTTTCTTTCAGTACTTTTCCAACTAGATCTTCATCACAAATTGCAATGATTTTGGATTTTTGGCTTATATGTATTTTAATGTACATTATACTCCTCTTCACTTATGATCGTTAAATATCTTTCGACGTTATTCCACATCTTTCCTTAAATTATTCCCGCAGCAGAATTAATTCCCAATATTGAAAGCATGCCAAATATTATAACAAAAAAGAGTGCGTTTGCCAGCTTCATGTTGTTAAAAATCGTTTCGAATTCTTCTTTTGAACTATCTAATGCATCTTTTTGACTGCCTATGCTTAGTGATATTTTGTGTACATTATCTTTTAGCTGACTACTCAATTCTTTTTGATTTTGAAGTGTTGCTGAGCTCTGATTTAACATCAGTGCCGATTGATGAAGACTTACTGAAGCGCTATTAAGCTGATTTATTGCACCTTGGCCAAGTCCAAATGAACTAAATCCTGCTGCTGCACTTGCAATCGCGTTTATACTAACTGAAGTCGATTCAATTCCTTGAGAAAGAGGGGCTATCGAGCCTTTAACTTCATCAATAGTACTATTTAGAGAGCCTATTTGAAGCTCTATCGTATCTGCCGCGTCCTTTGCATTCTGAAGATTTTGAGATGTGCTTTCTATATTATTCAAAGTTATTTCATGTGCCTTATCTATAGAATCGTTAACTAAAAATGTAAATATTCCAAGACAAACTATCCCGATAATTGAGATTGCAATTCCTGTTGCGTATATGTATTTTTTGGACTTTTTTAGGGCTGCTCCAAAGTCAATTGAATCAGATTGTTCTTCTTGGTTTATCTTTGTCATTGATTTGCTCTATCCAAACGAGTAATTTAACTCTTACCTTTTTGTTTTTCACTATTCAATTCCTTTAATATCTCAATCCCATTTTCATCTAGTGCTAAATAGTTTGGTTTTCCGCCTGGGTTTAGTACCTTTATGTATTTTTCCTCAATTAGTAAGTCTACATGTTTTTTTGCTGCTACATGAGTTAATTTGATTTTTTCTGCTATCATATTAAGGTAGCATGGCTCACCTAGTCGTTCACATTCGGCAATTATTAGTACTATCTCTCGGCGAGTCTCTGCACCTCTGCTCCAATAAAAAAGGATAGTTTTCATTCGATCCTCTTTCGTATACTTTTCATTGTCTTATATATCCCATAGCAAGAAGCTGCAAACAAAACTACTGCTACTATTGTACTAATCTCTTCAACTAGTGCAATCGTCCTAAAATCTGCAGCTCCTAGGGGAAAGAGTATGAACAAAATCTGCGATAAGGCAAGAAAAAAAGACGAAAGCAGCATCGAAAGCCAATACCATCCCTTATCAGTCTCTTTATACATTCTAAACGCAACAACGAATGCTGCTATTGCCCCAAGACTTGCTATTAAGTGAAGACCTTTTATCAAAATTGCAAATTCTTCAAACATTTTCTCACGTATCTTTCTTCTTGTTTCCATATATTTATAAATACTTTACTTTATGGTTACATTAAGATGACATTAGGATTTGTACTCTGGTGTTAATTTGGTAAAAAAAGACGAAATTGTGCTTTCTCTAAAGGATGTCAAAAAGCAATACAACACTTCAGGTACTAATTTTTATGCTCTTAATGGTGTCAATTTAGAAATCAAAAAAGGCGAATTTCTTTCAATCATGGGTCCATCTGGAAGTGGAAAGAGTACTCTTTTACATATGCTTGGCTGTCTTGATAACCCGACTTCGGGCGAAGTTACTCTTGATTCAATTTCAACTTCCGATTTAAAGGAAGATGAATTGGCACAACTAAGAAACAGCAAGATCGGTTTTGTTTTTCAGGCATTTAATCTATCTCCAACTATGGATGTTTTTAAGAATGTGGAATTGCCACTTATTGTCCGAGAACTTGACAAACTCGAGCGCTCAAAAAAAGTACTCAAGTACCTAAAAATTGTCGGTCTGCTACATCGTCAGCATAATTCGCCATCTCAACTT
The DNA here is from genome assembly GCA_964654575.1 of Microcaldota archaeon. Classification (GTDB taxonomy): domain Archaea; phylum Micrarchaeota; class Micrarchaeia; order Anstonellales; family Bilamarchaeaceae; genus Bilamarchaeum. Next base: position 6,051 of record CAZZKB010000052.1, read on the forward strand.
AGCGGTGGTGAAAAACAACGAGTTGCGATTGCTCGGGCATTAGTTAATGACCCGCAGATTCTTCTTGCAGATGAACCTACTGGTAATCTTGATTCAAAGAGCGGAAAGGATGTTATGGATTTCATATCCTCTCTTTGGAGAACTTATGGAATTACTGTAATAATCGTCACTCATGAGCCTGTTGTGGCCTCCTACAGTCAGCGCGTGATTCATATTCGTGATGGTAAAGTCGAGAAGGATATTTATCAAAAGCCTCTTGACCCTAATGAAAATCTTGATATTAAAGTAAAAAATTTATGATCCGGTGTTATGTATGTTTGGTAAAAAATTGAATTTGTTTACGGTATTTTTGGTTGCTCTGCTGCTTTTGCCACTTGGCTTTAGTATTGCAGCACTTCAAGTTTCATCTCACACGACTATTCCATCAGTGCTATATCCTGGTGTAGCTGGGCAGTTGCAGTTGAGTATTTCAAATAGTGGTGCGGATACTGCAACCGGAGTTTCAATTTTTTACACAGACCCATCAAGCGGGTATCAAACTTATGTCGCTGGCGGTGATATTGGTTCGGGTTCAAACACTATTGTATCAATTCCATTTACGGTTCCTCAAAATGTAAGTGCTGGCTATGTTACTATGTATCTTAAGCTATACTA
>CAZZKB010000053.1:0-6585 GCA_964654575.1 Microcaldota archaeon
ATTCTTTTTCTTCCTCTTCTTTCTGAGGTTTGTCACTTCCAATTCTTCGCTCGAAATCCATTCTAAACTGTTCATAATTTTCAAGTGATGAAAGTGAAGTGCTTGGTTTCATCTGGCTTACTACTGCCAAGAGGTGGTTCATTGAAATCGGAACTACCACTCCTTTTATTGTGGCTTCTTTTGCAGCCATTCGTTTTGCTTCAACAACTAAATTCTTCAAGTCTGCCCCCGAAAATCTCTCTGTTTTCTTCACTATTGTTTCGAGATTAATTCCTTCTTCAGCTGGCATTCCTTTCATACTTGCTTTTAGTATCTCAGCTCGTGCTTGTGGGTCTGGCAAATGCATGTAAATAATTTTGTCAAACCTGCCTGGTCTCATCAATGCTGGGTCAAGCTCTCCTGGCAAATTGGTTGCTCCAACGACCATTACAACTGCTTTTGATTTGCTAGCCCCATCCATCTCTTGCAAAAGTGTGCTAAGAACTCGTGGGCCTACTTCATCTAAGCTTGCTGCGTTTCTCTTTTTACCAATCGAATCCATCTCATCAAAGAAGAGTATTGTAGGGGCACTTTTCCTTGCGTTTGTAAAGACTTCGGCAACATTTTTTTCAGATTCACCATACCACTGAGACAATATTTGTGAACATCTAACTTCTATGAAATTATACTTCAGTTCTTTTGCCAATGCTCTCATTAGCATGGTCTTACCAGTTCCAGGCGGACCAAAAAGAAGAATTCCTGCTGGCGGTTTGATGTTGTATGCATATGCAATTTCTTTTTTCTCAAGTGGCATCATTATCGAGTCGCGCAATTCCTGCTTAACATCGTTATATCCACCAATATCATCAAGCGATTTCTCCTCGCCCGAAGTTGACATATCGCTCATACCGAATTTGCCGTATGACTTCATGTTTTCTTTTCGCTGCAATTCTGATTCTCTGCTTATGTGTAATCCAAACTGCTCAAGTGTTCCAAGAACGACTACGCTAAAAACGGTTCCAGCGACAAACTCGAATCGAAATTCTGTCTTATATATTTGTGAGATTATGAAATATGAGATATTTGATAGCAGTACAATTGACGAGGCAAAAAGTTGTGGTCTGCTCTTAATTTTTGCTGACATATAACTTATTGTAAATAGAATTATTGCCCATGTTATTAGCTGCAAAATTGCTGAGTCGCTAATGATCAATATCAATAGATTATTTCCTATTAAGACAAATGAACTGGCTATTTTTCCTAAATTATCCAAGCTTAATAGATTTCCAAAAGCGCTTATCATCGAAGACACTATCGAGCCTAAATCGACAATTGGTTTGGTCATTTGCAATACAGCGTTTCCAGGTTTATACAAATCTAGTTTAATCTGCAAATATGCAGTGTTTTGTAAAAGGAACATGCTTGAGAGAAGCAATATCGTCAGGACTGAAGGAACGGCAATCATCAAACTCTTTTTCGATCCAAAATACAAGCTTGCACAGATCATTCCAGCAATCGAGATCCCCCCTGCAAACGGTAGTCCTCCGAATGCAAATGGTGTAAGTATCAGTATATAAAGCGTTGAAATTATCATCCAGTCTTCAAAAGCTTGTATCATCACTGCCGTCAGAACTACTAAGAAAATCCACCCTAAGACTGCACTCTGATAAACCACTGCTGGCAGTGCAATTATCGTCCCGATAATTAAGCCTAGTGGTGGTGATTTGTACGAAACCACTGTGCAAACTGATGCGATTGCAAGTATTGCAACTATTGGATAGAATGGTATCGCTCCAAGAAGTGCAAGGATTGCAAGGAATACTAAAACTCCAGCCCACAAATGGTCATTTTTTTGTGCCAACGAAACGTATGCGGCCACTTTCTGGCCTGCAAGAGACTGCTTAGCTGCCATAACAGCCTTCTCGCTGCCTTCGTTTTTTAATCTACTCATGAAAAGAAAAAAATTAGTTTAGGTATCTTTCGTTGTATTGTGCTTCTAGTTCGCTAGGTTTAGTACGTAGTTTTGCTAGTTTTGCTTCAAGCTCTGATCTTATTTGTTGGTCTGCGGTATTTTCTATTGTAGTAGAGAGTGTGTCTACTTCCCGCTCTAATCTAACTGCATCATGCTCCTCTACTAATCGTCTTGCCTGACCTGAGCTGCAAAGAGCTCTTCCAACTACTCTGTCTATCTGCTGATCTGGCTGCGGACTTATGGAATTCTGATAATGCACTCCAGCTAAAAAGAACCCTTGATTGTTAACTTCATCAGTTCCTCTTATCCGATGAACCAATTCTTCAACTGCTGCTCTTCTTATTTGAGGTGTTTTTGCATGTTCGATCATCATCTTCAATCCATCTAATCCATCAGAATTTCCGATTTCTCTAACAAATGCTCTTGCACACTGATCTGAAACGTTTGCGCTTCTTGCAATTGCCTCTATCATTGCTGGTTGTCTAGCCACTTCTCTAGCTAGTGTTTGAGCGCCTTGTGTTGTTTTTATCCGTCCTACTCTCTCTATTAATTGTTGAACCATTGTAATCACATCTACTACTCATTTTTAGTTGCACTTAATTGGCTGTAGTCTAATTTTAGACAGCATCTTTTCCAAAGAACGATTCGTGTATCTTCAAATCCTCTTCTCCTCTCATAAATGGACGATCTTCACGATGCATTCTCCTAACCATCACTACTGGGACTTCGAGGTTGTAAAGTGGCAAATCCGCAAAATCTTCTCTTCCCGTAATTCCACCTATTTTGTGGTGTGGTGTCATTTCTGATATCATAAGTCCCATTCGAAGAACTTGCCCCCTAAGTCTTTCCTTAACGTTTTCAATTAACTTACACCCTCGTTCAGTTTTTGCATAGTCTGTTGCATAATATCCGATCACTGTCTGGAAATCCGGCTTCTTAAGTTCTCCTGTTTTTCCCTCAGAAAGGTGCATAAAAGCTCTAAGCAATGAAATCATCTCAAGCTCAATCACTTTATTTATTATTTCATTTGTAATACCACTAAACACAAAAGGAAGTCCATTTGATAACGATAGTTTTTGTTCTTTTTCAAGCACTTCAAAAATAGCATCCGAACTCTCTAGCTGTCTAATATAGTATCCATTCGAACGCTCAATTCCACCGACAAATGGACAATGTCCTTTTTTACCATCCCCCTGTCTGATTGAAGTTAGGTAATCTACTATTTGCTGCACTCTTCTATCCGTTATTTCTTCTCCAAGAACTAGTCTTTCTGTTCTGGGATTTGGATTGTAGCAATGGTATTCTTCTTTCATCTCATACTTAGCAACCCCTTCATCAAGCGGATTAGTAACTAATCTAGAAAATCCTCTTGAAGCAAGTTTATTTGCATCTTCATCTCCCTTTTTTGTTCCAATTATTTTGTGTTTTATTTGCGACATTTTAATCACAAAAATCTCTAATTTTTCTACTATTTATCGAAATGTCGTCGAGAAGAAGACTACAATTCTGAAGTCTAATTTCAGACTATTTACTGTAGTCTAAAAAAAGACGGCTTTAAATATTATTTTATCTCAAACAATCTTTGAATGAAGGTTATGGAAAAAAAGATCTTGGAAAAAGCTGGTTTTTCAGAAGGTGAAATCGAAGTCTATTTGATGCTCCTCAAGTGCGGCAGTTCAAAAGTTAGTAAAATCGCTCAATTTACCGGGCTTCACCGAACGAACATATATGATACTTTAGAGAAACTGATCGAAAAAGGTGTCGTATCATATGTTATCGAAGACGACACAAAATATTTTTCAGCAGCCTCGCCAGAAAAGATACTCGATTACTTAAAGGAGAGAACTGACGAAGTGCAATCTATACTCCCCGAACTATCCAAATATTCTATGGTAAACAGTAGCGAGTCAATTGTCGAAATTTTTAAGGGAAAAGAAGGCCTTAAGACAGTACTTCGAGACATCATCAAAGAGAAAAAACCATATTGTGTTTTTGAAGAAAATGGGACTATCGAAAGAGTTCTCCCGGTATTCTATCCTCAATTTAACAAGCATTTAGTTGCTGAAAAGATTCCTGTACGAGTTTTGACAAACAGTGTAAGTGGGGTTTCAAAGAGACCTCTAATGCAAATTCGGTCTCTTCCTCCATTTGTTTCTTTTCCAAGTGCAACTGCTATCTATGGCCAAAAAGTCGCAATATTTGTTTGGGATGAACCGTATTATTCTATATTAATTAGGAGCAGACAAGTTGCTGATAGTTATCGAAACTTTTTCGAAGCTCTCTGGAGCGCTTCTAAATAAACACGTTTTTCCAATTCTTGTTACTCTTTTTTAAAAACTTAACGCTACACATGTCTTTTTCTGTGTGATTTTATGAGTTCTAGTTCAAATGCCGTATCTGATCTGACAAAAGTAGGTCATGCACCATACGTATCGATAGACGGAAATTTAGTTCCTTGGGATAGAAACCTTGGTAATATTTCTTCTGTCGGGATGCAATATGGTGCAGGGTGTCTTGATGGGATGGTTCATTCTGTGGGTGTAACTTTCGATGGCGTTCCATTTATTGCAATCCCAGATTTCTTTCGTCATCTAGGTAGGCATATGTTTAATTCCGCTAGATCGGTACTCTTAGATCCTGTATCTAGTTTGGAAGACGCGTATCGCTTAGCAGTCGAGGGCAAATCTGCAATTTCTCTTCCAACTGAAAATGGACGACTTGTTAATTTTGAAGACTATCAAAGAATGTATCTTAGGTATGTTTTTGCTTGCATGAATGAGGGTCGTGTTGATACTAATTACAGCAGACCGTTCTACTACGTTACTGATCAAGTGATAAACCAGGTTTTGAATGGACCTGACAATAGTTTTGCAATCGATCCAACTTTGTATAATAAAAGTCTTGTTTTAATGTTCGAGCGGTGGCCTCATTTGCTTGCACCAAGAGATACAGAATTTGCGGGTTTGAATGTTCTTCTGACTGACGTTTCTCTTTCACCTGCTCCAGCGGCAAGTTTTATACAATACAAATCTGCTTCTAGCTATCAGCCAACTCGAGGTCCAGCTGTGAAACTTAAAAATGATATCAATGCACGATTCTCTGCCGAACTTGGCTTTGCAATTAATGATGTCATGCTTCTTGACCACACTGGCAGATTTGTTCGAGAGGCAAGCGGGTCAAATTGCTTCTTTGTCCGCCCAAATGGTTCTATGCTTACTCCAAGGACTGATGGTTCTATTTTTCCTGGGCTGACCAGACAATTTGTGTTAGATTTAGCTGCATCCGAAGTAGGCGGTCTCCTGGGTCTAAAAATTGAGCATCAAGATTTGTATGGCTCTGCAATCGATACCTTTGCTCGCGGCGGAGAAATGTTCCTAACTGGCAGTGCTCTAGGTTTAATTCCAGTTAAACGAGTTGTAGTTCCACTTAAACCAAATCCAACTTCAAAAGATGATTTTAGGGTTATCGAATTTGGTGAGCCAAGAATATCAAAAGTAATTGCCGATTGCTATCGTGCATTTAGTCTTGGATTTGGTGCTGAAGTTCAGATTGGAGACAAAAAAGCAAGAATGGACATGAGTGATAAAACCTTGAGAGTTGAAATCGATCGGGATATGCATGAACGTGCAGTAAGTTTCTATCGACAAAAAAGAGATCTACCACTAGATCAGATTATGCGAAGCGGATCAGTCTCTCTAGTTGCGCCAAAATGTTCAAGAGTTGCAACTCGATCAAATCTAATCGTTTAATCTCTCTAATTCGTTATTTTTCTCTTTCTTATTTTTCAATTCTTATGTCTGGTTCAATTCTTCTCCAGTCCATATTCATAAATTGCCAAAGTTGTCCTACTGTAGAATCAAATACAAGGTTATTTTTTGATGCAACTTCCTTTGGCCGGTCAATTTCAATAAGTGGAAATCTCCTCATCCAATCTATCTCATCTCGAAAAGGATTTCTCTCAATAACATAAGTTCTATTTCTCTCGAGTTTTATTTTCTTACACCACTCGATTACTTTATCTATTTCTCCTCGACTTACCATGCAAAAATTAGTAACTCATTGTTTATATTATTTGACTTCTTTATGTAAAACTATGAAATTTACCTACGTTGCCATTGTGGCTTTGTTAATGTTTAGTTTCTTGTCATTTGCATCCACTCCAATTACTGGATGCACTCAGATAAATTCATCTGGTGATTATGTTCTTGCAAATGATGTTCTTGGTGCCGGAATTCCTTCAACTTCTGCTGGTGGAAATGCCTGCATAAGAATCGCATCTTCTGATGTTTCTCTCGACTGTCAGGGTCACACACTAACTGGCGAGAGTGCTGGTTCAACTCACGGCATTTTGATCGAAAGCCCAACTAACGCTCCACTATCAAATATTAACATAAATAACTGCACTATAACTAATTACGGGACTGGTATTTTCGCTCCGACTCAGACTTCTAGCAGCTCATTTACCAATCTTAATATATCAAACAATGTCGGATATGGTTTTTACGTTTGGGCTCTTTCAGGAAGTGTTGTTGCAAACAGCACCTCAAGTCGAAATGGCGAGTCTGATTTCTACTTTGCATTGACTTCTAACAATAATCAAATCCTAAACAACACTGCAACATTCAGTGGTCATC
>CAZZKB010000054.1:0-6566 GCA_964654575.1 Microcaldota archaeon
TGCCCGAACCCATCAATCTCTTAGCCGCTCTAATTGTTCCCTCTGGGTTCATTACAGCTTGTCGACGTGCCGGCTCACCAACTAAAAGTGCTCCTTCTTTTGTAAATGCCACATAGCTTGGAAATGCCTTTCCATATTGAGATGCACCTTCAGCACTAGGGACTATTCTTGGGTGTCCGCCTTCAAGTACAGCTGCTGCCGAATTACTTGTTCCCAAATCAATACCAATTATTTTTGTCATATTTTTTCCACCTTTTTAGTTTATTTATTTTTTTCCTCTTCTAATCATGATTTTTCTTACGAAGCAATTCCTTTGACATTTTGTCTGCTCATCGATCGCAGAATACTAAAGTATAATCTTTTTTCTCGCTCATTTGCCTCTAGAGATTCCTTTCTTACTAATTCATTTTTCTTCTCTTGTCCAACCATTTTTCTCACCCTTATTTGCTGCTCCCGTCTCCTACCAATACTTTTGCATGCCTCAGCACTTGCCCTCTAAACAAATACCCCTTTTGAAATACGGATACTACTTTTCCATCTTCTCCTGCAACTTGCCTTACTGCATCGTGTTTATATGGGTCAAACTTTTCTCCAACACATTTCATTTCCTCAACCCCATCTTTTTTCATTGTTTCAACAAATTTGCTATACATCATCTTTAGGCCACTGTAAACTTCCTTACTTGCCTCCATTTTTTCCATGTGGTTTAGGATTATCTCAAATTCATCTACGAAACTAAGCATCTTTAGATAAACTCCAGCAGCTGCGTTTGTCCGCACTTCCTCGTTTTCCTTAGTGCTTCTTTTTCTGTAATTATCATACTCTGCACTTATTCGAACTAATTTTTCTTCAAGCTCCTTGTTTTTACTATGTGCCTCCAGAAGTTTTGGCTCGTGGTGAGTGATCTTCACTTTCTCTTCTGAAGAAGCTATCTCCTTGTTTTTTTCATGTGTTATTTTTTCGTCGCTAATAATCATCACCCAGTCTGCTATTTGTTTATTTTTTTAACAAATTGTTAAATATTAAGAAAGATTTTTAAATATTTACACTTTTAACTAAAATTATGACGCAGAGAAAGTATTACCGTCAAATCATAATTCGCTACATTTCTATTCCTACCGAAGAGGAAAATACGGATGCTGAAATTGATTACATATACCAATGTCTTGGATTAGGTGATGAGAGAGACGAAGTCGGTAAGATGGTATTTCGAACTCTTGTACGCTCAAGTGTAAATGGCGAAGGTATTTCCTCAAGAGATTTAATGGAGCTAGGTGAAGTTAGCCAAGCAGCAGTAATCTATCATCTAAACTTATTCCAGCGCTCTGGTCTAGTAGTTAAAGAAGGTCGTAACTATATTTTGCGAGGGTATACTCTTGAGCAGAGTCTTTCTGAAATTCAAAACGATATGAATCGTAGGTTTGATTCACTTCGTCTAATGGCAAGAAAAGTTGAAGATAAACTCCGCTCAAAAGATAAATCTGAAAACGAATAGCTTAAATATATCACTATCTAATATATCAAATTGTTACATATGTCTGGCGATGAGTGTTTTCTTCCTAACTCTTCTCTAAACGAGAAAATCGGAAAAGTTTTATCAGTGTCATTTTTACTGTGGATCATTTCAAAGAAAAAAATACACGGGTATCAAATAATAAAAATCCTCAAGCAGGAAGCTGGATTTATGAATATCGGTTCAGCTCATATCTATCCTTTGCTTTCTGAAATGCTAAAGCATAATTTGCTCGAAGTAAAGGAATCCCTTGAAGGAAAAAGAAAAAAGAAGTTCTATTCATTAACTCCTCTTGGGAAAAAACACTTAGTTCATATGAAAAAAATAATGTTTAAGAGCGGTTTACGCTCTGAATTTTTTAGGCAGATGGTCAAATGAAACAAGAAAAGGAAGACTCATCTAAGAAGGTTGTCTTAAAACTTGAAGATGTTTCGAAAATTTACTCTATGGGCCAGTCCAAACTATCTGCACTTGACAAAATAAATTTGTCAGTTAAGAAAGGTGAATTTATTTGCATTCTTGGCCCCTCTGGAAGTGGAAAGAGTACTCTTCTTCATATCATTGGCCTTCTTGATACTCCAACCTCTGGTCTTAGGTATGTAGATGGAATCGAAACCTCAAAAATTCCAGAATACGAGCAGGCTCGCATTAGGGGTAAGAAGATTGGATTTGTATTCCAACGATTTAATCTTATCCCAAGCTTAAGTGCAGTTGAAAATGTCGAGTTGCCTCTTGTTATTTCTTCTGACAAAAATAGCAGAAGAGAAAAGGCAGCAAAGATACTAAAATCCCTTAATATGGGTGAGCGATTAGATCATTATCCATCTCAACTATCTGGAGGTCAAACTCAAAGAGTCGCCATTGCTCGTGCTCTTGTTAATGATCCAGAAATAATACTTGCAGATGAGCCTACTGGAAATCTTGATTCAAAAACTGGCAAAGAAGTGCTAGAAATATTTTCAACCCTTCATCAGCAAGGCAGAACAATTATTATCATCACTCATGATGAATCAATAACAAAACACGCACAGCGTGTCGTTTTGATCAAAGATGGTAAATTATACTCACAATAGGTGTATCTATGAAAAATTTAAATTTGAAAATCATGTTGGCGTTTATTGTCTTAATGGGCTTTGCATTTGCAAGCCTCTCGGTAACGAGCTATTCAGTTTCGGCATCGAGTTTTAAACCAGGTTCGCGAGGTATCGTTACGGTGGTCATTTCAAACCCATCAACTTCGAGTGCTTTGGTAAATACTATCAATGTTAATCCTACTGCCCCTCCTCAAATCGTAATTGGAAATTCGCAGTTTGTTGGGGATTTGGAAATCGGTGGTTCGACAACAGTTTCAGTTCCATTTAGCGTTCTTCCAAATGCACAAAGTGGCATTTACAATGTAGTGCTTGATGTTACTGGAGTTGCAGATCACTCAAGTGGTGAAGGCTTCAACGCATTCTCAAGAAAGGTCACTATTCCAGTTACTGTCGTGAATTCTCCAATTCTGTCATTCTCTTCAGATAAACTCACTATCTCAGATATCGATTCGATAAATTTATCTATAACAAACAATGGTGGTCCAGCATCAAATGTGCGGATCTCAACTCCATTTTCTCAAAGCCCAATACTTTCTGGAACTGATCAGTTGTTCATACCTTCTGTTTCATCAAGCGCATCTACGATCATGTCGCTTGATTCAAGAGACTTATCTGATGGTCCATCTAGCATAAAGTTATTAGTTGAATACAATGATGAATTGGGTATTTCTCATTCAGATAATTATACTTTGAGATTGGCAGTCAAAAAGCAAAAACTCGATGTCGTATTCTCTCAAAGTTCTCCCGTTCTGACAAGAAAGGAGGGATCATTTTCTCTTTCAATTAGAAATACTGGTTCAGTCGACCTTAAAGATGTAAGACTTGTGTTTTTGAATGATTCAATAAAAGTAAAGGACAGTGCTGAACTAAAGTTTGGTGATTTGGCTCCACTCTCAAGTTCATCAGTCAACAGCGTTGCTATGATTGATCTTCCACCTGGACTAAACCACGTTATGGCAACTCTATCTTGGGTTGAAAAGGATGTTCAAAAAGAAGAGCAGATTAGTGTTCCACTTACAGTAACTTCTGATGCTGATGTGGGTGTATATTTAGAAGCAAAGCCAAGTCCATTAGTTGCTGGGGCTGATCACACGGTTTCAGTTCTTGTATCTAATATTGGATCTTATCCGATAGGGAATGTTGAGGTTGCATTGTCTTCAGATTCTCTAACCTCTCTAGATATCTCAGATAGTCAATATATCGGCAACCTAAATGCTGATGATTTCAGTACTGTACAGTTTAAGTTTAGGGTAAATAACCTTCCAGAAGGAACTTACCCACTTAACATCAGTATAAAGTACCGAGATCTTTCTGGTGAATGGAAAGTAAAACAGATAACAAAAAATGTCGATATCACAGTTCAAAAACAGAACTCAAACGTTGGTTTTGAAGCTCTTATTGGACTGGTCGTATTGGCAATTTTAGTCTGGTACTTTAAATTTAGAAAGAAACCAAACTCAAGTGGTGCATAATTTAAATGCAATTTTCCGACATGGTCAAGTATGGCCTTAATTCGCTTCTTCACCGAAGCATTCGGTCATACTTGACTGTCCTTGGGATTGTTGTTGGTATAACTTCAATCGTGCTTCTTGTCGGTCTAGTTCAAGGGCTAAAAGATAATATAAGCAGCCAAATTGCAACATTTGGTTCAAACACTATTGTAGTTACTCCTACTAATGTAAATTCTGGAGCGTCATCTGGTTCATCGTTTCTCCCAACTAGTGGCAAGCTTTTTATGAAAGATCTTGAGCGGCTTAAAAAAATTCCCGATATTGATTACATAACTCCAGTTTTAATCAATCGAGCTCCTCTTTCATATAAAGATAAAGAAATTTCGGTTAGTGTTATTGGTGTCGATCCAATTGTCTATGCTCAAACTTCCGGCACACTACAAATCGAATCCGGTCGTTTCTTATCAAACGCTGATTCACACTCTGCAGTTTTAGGTTCATCAATCGCAAATGATAGCTTCAAGGAAAGAATATTGGTTGGTTCAACTATTTTGATCTCCCAAACTCCTTACAAAGTTGTCGGGATTCTTAATAAAACCGGAAATAGTTTTTCGAATGTCGATAGTGCAATAATTATCCCATTTTCAGAATCTTCAGATATGTTCTCTGATATTATGGCCCCTCGTGAGATAAGTACAATTCGTATGACTATAAAAGATGGCTCAAATGTCGAAGATGTATCAAATCGAGTGGAGGATGAAATGCTTGCTTCGCACCGGACAACTAAAGACAAGGAAGATTTTGGTGTCATAACTCCAGCATTTATCAACAAGCAGATTGACACTGTAACTGCTACATTAAGTATCTTCTTAGGTGCTATTGCAGGAATTTCACTTTTGGTTGGCGGAGTCGGAATTGCAAACACTATGTTTATGGCTGTAACCGAGCGCAAACGTGAAATCGGTATTCTCAAATCGCTTGGCTCAAGAGAAGTAGAAATTCGTAACCTCTTCTTAGTTGAAAGCAGCATGATTGGAGTAGCTGGTGGTTTAGGGGGGTTACTTAGTGCATATCTTTTTGCTCTAATTATAAACGCGTTTTCGCCTGTTTCAGTTTCTATCTCTCCATTTGTTGTTACTGGCTCGATATTATTTTCTGCAATTGTTGGTATTATTGCCGGTACTGTTCCAGCATCTGATGCTGCAAGGCTTGATCCAGTCGAAGCACTAAGGTCGTAACTATGATGCCATTTTCTGATATTATATCGTATTCGTGGCGAAGTCTTAGAAAATCCAGTCTTCGTTCAAACTTGACAATCATTGGCATAATAATAGGGATTGTCGCAATGGTCGTGATAAATTCCATTAGTGAAGGTGTGCAGCGAGATATTCGAGATCAGCTTTCTGCCTTTGGTAATGACAAAATGTTTGTTGCTCCATTTTCAAATACTAATGGAGGTGGCCGGTCTTTTGGCGGTGGGCCAGTGCAATCGGCAACCAGTGGAAAGCTTTTCGAAAAAGATGCATCTGCTATAGAATCAGTTCCGGGTGTCAAATCTGTTGCCCGAATGGTTTATGGTCGAGCATCTCTTGACTTTAAGGATAAATCGATTACTTCAACTGTCTATGGAACACAGGCTGTATTTTTTGATCAGTGGCAGAATTACTTGAAAATTGCCAATGGTCGTTTGTATAAGGAAGGGGAACATGGGGTTGTGATGGTTGGCGATAGTGTTGCAAATGATCTTTTTGGAAAAGATAAACTTATGGTCGGGAGCATATTGAAAATAAACGGTCATGATTACCGGGTTATCGCGGTTTTTGAAAAAATAGGAACTTCACTCTCAGCAGCAGATGATAATTCGATTTATATTCCATTTGATGATGGCAAAGAGGAATTCAAATCTGTTTTATCAAAGAACGAAATCAACTTCCTTGGAGTTGGGCTTTATGGGGATGTTAATCAATCTGAGGTCTCAAGTCAAATCGAATCAAAACTTGTTTCTCTTCATAAAGTAAAACCAGATGAAAAAGATTTTACTATCATTAATTCTGATTTTGTAAACGGAACTATTGGCAACATTGTCGGGTTGCTAGGTCTCTTTCTCTTTTTCATAACTATGGTGGCTTCAATTGTTGGCGGAATCGGTATCATGAACACGATGTTTATGGGTGTTCTTGAGCGGGTGCAAGAAATAGGTGTGCTTAAGGCAATTGGCGCAACCTCAAACGAAATCCTCCTTATCTTTATTAGCGAATCCGCAATCTTAGGCTTTATCGGAGGTTTTGTTGGTCTTATTTTGGGAGTTGGAATACTTTACGTTGTAGGAAGCTTCGGAGTTCCATATTGGCTTAGGTTAAGAATAATCATTTTTGCACTTCTCTTCTCCATCTTTGTTGGTGCTCTAGCTGGATTCATTCCCTCAAGACAAGCCTCTAAAATGGATCCAGTTGAGGCACTTCGATACGAATAATATTTAGACATTTCCAAATAAATCTTTTTTATGCC
>CAZZKB010000055.1:0-6557 GCA_964654575.1 Microcaldota archaeon
AAGAAACAACCATTCTCCTCCATTTCAGACTTGCATCAAAGAATTACAAGTTTATCTGACCCAGTTGGCGTTTTTGTTCATCGAATATTAAAAGAAATCGAGGGAAAAGAAAAGTACTATCTTTTCACAAAACCACCATTTATACCTCGATAATCATAAGGGCAGATAAGTATGATAAAATATTTACTTTTGGGATTGCTAATTTTTGGAGTAATATTTGCACAAGCAAATTTGGATTATAGCGGCAATGGATCGCTAAATCTCAAAGTACAGATTCCTCGAGTAGATACGAACACTACTAGCGAAGCAGAATACCAAGAGTATTTGGTACATAACAGTCTGATAGTAATTGGATCACAAACGGATTTGACTGAAAGCCTTCTTTTACAAGGAGCATCAGCACAGCAGAACTACATAGCTAGAATGCCAAGAGTTGGCGAAAATGAAAAGCTTGTAGATCAAATACGCAGTGGAGAGATTAAATTAGTCATATTATTAGGCGGACCACTTCAAAATAACATAACAAAAATTGCCGAAAATGAATCGTGGTTTAACCAAAGTCAGGATATTGGATTTGGAGTACTTCTTAGAAGTGGTAAACTGGAAAGCGGAACAGTAGTACTTTCACTCTCAAGCAAAAAAGGATACGATGAGGGACTAAATAGGCAGAGCGTAAAATACTCTCCGCTATCAAGTATAATACCAAAAGAATACGTACCAATAGCAGCAACTGGAATCTCGCTTCTGATAATGGTACTTATTAACTTAACAAGGACCGTCTTTGAATTCAAGGCCCTTGACATAGGTCGCGCAGGTAAAAAGGTAGGACAGGGAGCTAAATTTATTGGACCAGTCAACATTAGCGAAATACTTGCAATAGTTGGTGCTTCAGTTGTCCTTGGCATATCAATAAGTTGGCAGTACTTTGGCCCAAGCACTGACTTTGCCAAGTGGGTCGTAATAAATTCAGTAATTTGTTTGATTGGAGCGATATTGCACGAGATAACTCACAAGATATTTGCACACCTGTTCAAAATAAAGATAGAATATAGATTCTGGGCTGCAGGATCGATTTTGACACTAATTAGTTCTTATTTAGGAAATGCATTCTCGATTCAGGCATTTATTCTAGAGGAAATACCAGAAAAAGTCGAAAAGTGGAAAGTTGGAGTTATGAAGCTTGCTGCTCCGGTTGTGAGCGCAATCGTGATGGTCGTATTTGCAGTAATCAACTTCAAGAGTCCATCGCCAATTTATCAGACAATATACACAACAAGCGCGTTGTGGGCAATGGCTGAAATGCTGCCACTCTCATCGCTCGATGGTAAAGATATCAAAGAATGGAACTCTGGAATTTGGGCAATTTCGTTCTTATTGATCGGCTCAGCATACGTAATTGTTACGTTCCTGCTCTAGAACAAATATATTCTTTTTTCATGATATATGCAACATGTATCAAGAAGTAATATCTGAACTAGAAAAGTTAAAAGACCCTCAAAAAGCCAACATATTATCAAAATTCTTCAAGAGCGGCAAAGGCGAATACGGTGAAGGGGATGTTTTTCTAGGAATAAAGGTACCGCAAACACGAATTGTTGCAAAAAAATACTTTAGTAAAATTGACTTGGAAGACGCGAAACAACTACTTTTGAGCAAAATACACGAGCATCGACTTATAGCACTGCTAATGCTTGTCGAAAAATATCAAAAATCTGATGATTCTGGAAAAGAGAAAATATATGATTTTTATATGACTCATTCTCAGTTAGTTAACAACTGGGATTTAGTTGATTCGTCAGCTGACAAAATAATCGGAGCACATTTGATGGATAAGGATAAGGGAAAACTTTACGAATACGCAAAATCTGAAAATCTATGGCAGCGGCGAATTTCAATAATCTCTACATTTTATTTTATCAAGAAAGGTAAATTCTCAGACACACTAAAAATAGCAGAAATTCTACTTTCTGATAAACACGACCTAATACACAAGGCAGTTGGTTGGATGCTTCGAGAAATGGGAAAGCGAGGGGGCGAGAAAGAATTGCTTGAGTTTCTGGAGATGAATTCGAAAAAGATGCCTCGAACAATGCTTAGATATGCAATTGAAAGACTCAATTTGGAGCAAAAAGCTTATTATATGGCCAAAAAATGATTAAGAAACAATTGGTAGTAAATAAATCACGATGGAAAGGATATCTACTGCAAGATATGGTGCAATTACTAGAGCAGACTCTGGAGCTCATAGAAAGAGTTCATTTTCCGGATTTGAAGTCATATTTGACGTTTCTAGCATAACTATAACAGGCACCAAAATAATTGAGATTGGACGAAATGCAGAAAGAGATGGGACACCAAGGCTTTGGATCAACCACAATAGAATATCTAGAAATCACGCAGCAGTAACATTAGATGATGATGCCCTGCTATTTATCGAAGATCTTGGAAGTACATTTGGAACGTACCTTGATGGAGAGAGAATTAGACCAAATGAGAAGTATCCAATAGCAGATGGAGATGCAATTCAATTGTCAGATTTAGAAGCAATGAGAGTCATAGTTAGAAAAATTAGATAAATGAAAAATTAATTTGATTGCTCAAGAGATCGCAAGAACTGCTTTTCGAATCTTTGCTGATAATTATCCGAACCAAGAGCTTCTAAATCTGCAAATATACCAGTGTCGTTAATTACGGGAACAGAGCATTGAGGAACTTCGCTACCAAAGAAATACGAATTAACCGATGAAACAGTAGACGCAACCAGTGATGAAATTGCAATAGTTAAGATTGCCGCAACATTTGCAAAGAAGCTAACCTTTGACCCCAGTTTATTTTCTGTCAGTGGATTTTTACCATCTTTCTCACGACCTGAATTCACAGCATTTAGGAATTCATCGCCGATAAATTCAAGATCTGAAAAATCTGCTGCCAGGGTAGGATTTAGATTGACTTCAGAAATTGCATCTCCCTCTGCAAAGAAAGCAAGAGTATCCGCATCGAAATTATCATCTATGGTAAGTTTTGCTGGAGGTGTAGATTTAACTACAGAATGATCAACTGGTTTTGCAGCAGTAGCAGGTGCAGGTTCAGATTGTGGAGAAGATGGAGTCGATTTTAGAGCTCCTGCCACTGAAGCAAGTACATCTGAAGTTAAAAATATAGTCGAAATATCGCCAGTTAGAGAAGGATTATGGGCATCTGAAGTAACAACTTCAGTTGGAGCAACTTTAGGCTCGACAACTGCTTGACGAACAACTTCCCTAACTCCGCTAATAGCTCTTAGAGGAGACGGTTCGACTAAACATTGGTTTCTAAATCGAGCATCATTCTTGCCAGGCTGTCTTTCATTTGCCTTAGCTCTTGCGCGTTTAGCATCGCGATTTAGGCGTCGTTTTTCTTCTCGGTTTCTTGGCTCAGTAGGAGCTACAAGAGAAATAAATGCCAAATTTTTTGAGTTCATAAGTATTACCAGTTGATGTATTAATGTGTAAAACTGTTTATAAACCTTAATTACCACTAAAAGTAACATTTATATAGTCCAAATGAGTAAAATATTCATGGCATGGCTTGCATTTGATAAAGTTTCACAATTCAAACCAACTAAAGCAGAAACTGATGGAAAACTTTACGGTGGAAAAAAGGCAGCTAAAAAAGAGCCTTTAAGTGAAGGAAACAGAAATTAAAATTAGACTTTTTCAATTTTTATTCTCTGAACTTCAACAATAATATCTCCAAAGCATCTTTGGAAGTAAATAATTGATTGATGATAAGTATTCTGACCAGCTGGAGTTAGAGAATAAACAATAACTTTTCCGTCCTTATTGCCAACAATAAAGTGTCGATTTTTTAGCTCCTTTAATGCTGGATAAATAGTTCCGGCAGTTGGTTTTTCTCCTCTTCGCTTAGCCAGTTCCTGAGCCAATTCTTCTCCGTGCATCGGCTTTCTGGATAGCAAAAACAAAATCTGGAATGATAGCATGCCGCGCATATCACAAGTTCCAGAATTGTCAACCATAAGAATCACTTTTTCTTCAGTAGTATATTGGACACCCGATATATTTATAAATATTAACCATATATAGTACATCCAATATCGGACATCCTATAAAGGACACCCGATATAAAAAGAATAAAAAAGGTGAAAACATGAGTGGAAATTGTTGCGAAGGAAGTTGTGGAAGAAGTTTTTTGACTAGAGATGAAAAGGTAGAAATGCTAAAAGAATACCAAGATTCTTTAGAAAAAGAATTGCAAGGAGTAAAAGAAAGAATTGCGGATTTGAAAAAGGCTAATTAGCCTTTTTTCTTTTCTTTAAAAAGATGATATTTATGAAACTAAACGAATTTGAAAACCAGATAACAGGTGCAGTTGAAGAAATAAGTGAAAGTGTTGTAAGTATAAACAGCACTCGTTTTGCTAGAGACAATAATGCTGGATTTATGCCAATTGAAGGTGCCGGCTCAGGAGTAATAATTGATAAAACCGGATATATCGTCACTAATAATCATGTAATCGACAATGCTGCAATGGTGAGAGTAAATTTGAAAGATGGTCGAACATTTATTGGTAAAATAGTTGGAGTTGACCGAGCGACAGATCTGGCACTAATCAAAGTCGATGCAAAAGATTTGCCGGCAGCAAAATTGGCAGACTCGTCCGAATTGAAAACTGGTCAAATTACCCTTGCGATAGGAAATGCATTGGGCCTTACTGGCGGACATACTGTCTCAACCGGAGTTGTGAGCGCCATAGGAAGACCGCTTCCAGGAACTGATTTCATCTTTGAAGGACTGATACAAACTGACGCGGCGATTAACCCAGGAAACAGCGGGGGGGCACTTTGTGACATAAATGGTGGAGTTATTGGAATAAACACCATGATTATCAAAAATGCTCAAGGTGTTGGATTCGCAATACCAATAAACACTGCAAAAAAGATAGTCAAACAAATACTTGAAACTGGTAAAGTCATCAGACCTTGGCTAGGGATATATGGACTTGATATTAATGAGGGAGTTAGGAAAAGATTTGATTTGAAAGCCGAAAATGGAGTTTTGATCGTGCAGATTATGAACAACAGCCCAGCAGCACTGTGCAAACTTCGAGCTGGAGACATCATAAGAAAAGTCGGCAGTAAAGAAGTTAAAAAACTCAAGGACATGCTAGTTGAGATATCAAAATTCGAAATAGGCCAAGAGATAACCCTTGAGATAATGAGAGAAGGAAGTGTCGGAAAATTAAAAATAAAACTTGGTGAGGTGCCAGAGAATAATTAATTTATTTTTTTCCAGATGGAACAAATCCAGTATCTGGCACTAGAGTTAGACGCATCGAGTGGCCTTCTGCAATAGCAACATCGACTTCGATCGATCTTTTACATGCAAGTCTACCAATAAGATTTGGGTTTTCACACATAGCTGCCAGATGTCGATCATCCACACGAACAAACTCTGCAGCTACACCATGAGAAGTGTCATTAGCCGGAACACGAACAACAAGCATACCTCGCACTTCCATTGAAGAGATAAGTGTTGCTGGATCTATACCTAAGGAGAGAATTTGCTCCAAAAAGTGAGGATGAGCTAATAATGTCTCATTAATCGCAGCCGAAGCCCCATTATTTCTACGACTTTCTTTTGTTTTAGTCGGGCAAGGATTTCCTGTCTCTCCTTCTGAAAGATACAAACGGACAGGATAATTAAAACCAAAAATACCGGCATTCACCTCCACAACCGGATCGGTCGAATTATCTCGAGTAGATATAGATTGACCGCTTGTCCCGGTGGCATGGATAGAAAGCCTAAGAGCAATTCTTGATAAACTTTGATCGAATGGAAATAGCACAGAAGTTGAAGGAGGATTTGAAAGATCATGACCCCTACCTTCCCAGTATGAGCCTAAAAGAACCGGTTTTGAACTAAAAACTGCAGTAAGTAAAGACCTACCATCTTGCCTCTGATGACCCAATGGAAGAGCAATTGTCATAGCATATGATATAATATGATATAGTATATAAAGTCATGTAAAAAGGAAAAAAATGGACATGTTAACATAACCGCGGAAATGAGGTCGACGTAAGTATAAATAAGACGATTTAAAGAGATAATCATGAATTTGACTCTGAATTCAAAAGACCTAATCGAGAGAATTTATGATAAAACAATAATTTCAGATCTTAGAGTAAGGGATGAAACATCGGGAGAGATAATAATCGGCGTAAAAAGATCAAAATACAACATTAGAATCCCTAAGAAAATGAATACACAAATTGCTTACATAGCAGGGATTATATCTGGAGATGGAAATTTTTACAAGTGTAAATTTAAAACAAGAGATTACCCTAGAATAAAGCTTAGAATTACAAGTGGAGACATAGCAAAGTTAGATATGATAAATAAGAGTTTTGAGGAGACATTTAGAGTAGGAGGACAAATAAGACAACACAAAGGAAAGAACTGCTACGATTTGAACATTAATCATAAGGTTATTTGGTTATATTTCAGAAATATACTGTGTTTGAATAAGAATAAATTAGCAGTACCAATAGAAATTCAAAC
>CAZZKB010000056.1:0-6397 GCA_964654575.1 Microcaldota archaeon
TCAATTACAAATCTGCTAGTGGAATCCCAAACGTTAGAGTTGTAATCATACTTTGGAGCACCGTTTTCCATTCTGATATTGGTAAAGCCAGCTGCAGATAATCTTTCTCGCATAGCATTTACTTGCGCTTCTCTTGCAGTTCTCTGTGTACCAGTCAAATCAGATGGGACTCCCTCTGCAACAAAACGAACAAACGATTCGATTCTTGCCTGAGCCAATTCAAGCATTGCCTCTTTGGTGTGACCAGGGTGTCTTGCAGCGATTGCATTGAATTGATCTGCCGCCTCTTGACCTACAAGTGGAGCGCCATTTGCAACTGGCAAGTGACCAGTGTTTGAGATTGCTCTTAGAGCCGGATTTTCAAGCAAATTTCCACTTGGAGTAGATCCGCCTGCAAGGGCAATGCCAAAGCCATCCATCAATGAGTTGTCAAATTGAGCATTGTGAAGCATAGATTGAGCTCCATTTGCATTAGTTGTCGCTTCTAAGCGTTCTGACCTTGGAGCAAAGTAACTTTCATTGCCCATATCAAGAACTTCCTGAACTCGCCCACCAACCGGAGTAGTAAATGGATCGTATTGTGCAGCACCGTTTTCCGACATTGCTAGTACTAATGCATCTGCCTTTCCAGTTCTGATGACATAGGTACTTGTAGCAGAGCGGAATTTATCAACCACATTACGAACGTCTTCTTGTGCTCGGTAAGTTGATATTGCAATTGGATCAGTAAGGCCCAATTCATGAATTGCTGCCTGCATCCTAGCTTCCTGAACTTCTGAGCTAACATCGATTAGCAATCTTTGGCTAGCTGCAGTTGCGACAGCAGCATCGAAAGCAGTTCGAAGTGCTTGCTGCTCGATTGGAGCAGTTGCTGCAGTTGGGCCGCAATTATTCATCCAAAGTCTGACAAATTCATCACCGTGGTTTGGACGTGGAGTGAATGTAGCGCTTGAACCAGCAACTCGATCAAAGCGACCATATTGCATGTGGAAATTACCAAGTGGAGCTCCTCCAGTTGGTAAGTAGTGGTCGGTTTCTGCTCGAACAACTAAACCATGAAGCAATGTAGTTGCATTAGCCCCGTTTCTCTGGACAAACTGAACTAGAGATAGATCTTGACTTACAGTGCCATTATCAGATACAGAAAATCCAGTCAAGCCATAGCGAGACATGATTCTCCAGTAGTGTGCTGGAACAAGGAAACCTGCCCTAATAAACTCGGATCTGTGGTTATCCAAAGAAGCACGAGTAACAGATACGCCACTCGCCTCAACTCCTCGAAGATACTGAACAAACCGATCAGCTGCAAATGTGTTTAAACGATATCCATCAGTAACTGGCTCGGTTGTCATATGAACTAAATTACATCTCAAACCTGCAACACCTTGAACTGATTCGCAGTTTGATGGACTTGGCTCAGTTGTATAAGGTGCTGTGGAAGTAACTCGAACTAGACTTACTCGCTCTTGGAAGTATCGTGCCAATTCAGGATGAGCCTTTAGCCACTGTTGATTGGCTGTCTGAACCAAACCATATTGCATTGCAAAGAATGAAAGATCACGCTGAGCAAGTCGATCTGGTATATTTGGATTGTCATCATAGACTACTGCTACATTTCCAGATCGAACCGGAGTACCATCATATCTTTGAAGCACAGAGTTTGGAACTGCCGGGTTTAGCCAAGTTAGTGGTGAGCCATCTGTTTCTAAAGCACGAGTAAATGCCTTAGCAGTGTTGTATGGATGGACAAATGGGAAACTTGTACTAAACATTTGACCAGCAACTCGACCGTATGGGAAATCTAGATTGATTGGGATTGCACGTAAATTGCGGACAGAGTGACCAGCCGTTCTTGGGCTAGCATCATAGTAGACATAGTGGCGATATAGACTAGTCAATGTGTCGCCAGCAGTTGGAGATCGATAGTTTTCCTCTGCACTAACGTGAGCCTGATCTGAAGGCACGTTTGTTACAACAGAAGGAGTTTCATAGTTCCAAACAGCAAGGCTTGATGCTAGAGCAGCATAGAGAGCAACTCGTCTTATTCCATAGAAGAACATTCTCCCTGCAGGTTGGAAGTTAAAGTTCAATGGAGCTGATAGTACAGCAGCAGTACGTGGATTTTTCCTACCCCAAGCTGAATTTCTTATCTTTCTAGTTAGCCAATTGCTTGAGGCAGATGAGACATCAGTTAGTGGAGCGCCATGTTCATTTCTTGTAAAGTCCCAAACACCAGCTTCACCCCATAACATACTTCGAGTTCGTTTGAAGCCTAAAGCATCATCAGCCCAGCTTAATGCTTTGCGTGCATTGTATGTAGAAAAGAATGTTCGGCCGATTTTTTCTCCGTATATATCAAGTTTGCCTTTTCCTTCAACACCAACATCCTTTCCGCTAGCCACCGGACTCCACACAGCTGCAAGTGCGACAAATTGTGCTGGAGTAACTTGACCAGATCTTCTTGCATCAGTTGCTGAAGAATAGAGTTTATCCATTGCAACAGCAGCTACTTTTCGCATTGGGTAAATTGATGGTTCGATTTGTTTTCGGTATAACTCGACTTTTTTATCTAAGGTTGCCTTATCAACAACTACCTTAGTTCCATCTGACTTTTCATTGTTTATTGCATAAACAATCTCAAGAACACGTTCTTTAGTTGATGATGGAAGAGCTGCGGCATTAATTGCATCTTTTACTCCTTTAACTTCTCTACCAAATGACTCGAAGTCAGACCTAAGCGGACCACTTAGAGCATTCGAATTTTCCAACTGTGATATTTCAAGATCAAGAGCTCGTGCTTTTTCAGATAATTCTGCATGAGCCTTTGCCTGAGCTTCAGTGCCACTAGAAGGAGTTCTCCTAATAGCATCATCTACAGACTGTTTTTCAGCCTTCTTTGCCATAAGTTTTTCAGAAGCTTCACGATGTTCTCTTAGTGCACCTAATTGATCAATAAGACGATCGACTCTCTTTGTAATTGCAGATAAGTTTGTGTTTTCTACAGTAGCTAGAGCAGATGAAACATCAGCAAAGAAATGCTTTCCATCAGGATCAGTTTTATCTGCAGCTGGAAGTTCTTTCTTCCCTAGAAGCGCAGCCCTAAATTGAGAAGGTAATTGTCGCTCTGAAACACCATAAACACTCTCTATTGACCTTAGTGACTCTGATAAATTATGAGAAAGATCTACTGGGGCTTTGAGAGTTTGAGCTAGAGTGCCTAAACCAGCATCATTAAATCGATCTTCAATAGTGCTCATTTTTGAAGAGACTATTGATTGTTGATGATTGATTTCGACCTGATCTAGTCTAGCTTCCAAATAACCAGATGCAGTAGATGGAACTAATCTTTGTGCTTTAGTAAATTCACTTTCAGCCTTTGACAAAGTTTTAGTTGCTGCATCTAATTCTTCAGCCGCACTGTCGCGATCTGACTTTGCATTCATAATATCGTCTTCGGAGCCATTAGATGAAACGGATTCAAAATTACGAGTTGCATCATTAAATGCCTCAGACTTTTCCTGCCATTTTGATTTTGCAGCCAAGACGGAATTATATTTTGAAACTACTGCAACCACACCTCTCTTGACATTATCAGCAAGTGAAGAAGCAGCTTGAGTAGCAGCAGTATCTGCAGCAGCTTTTTGTGCAGCTAGAGTCCTTGATTGATCATATAATGAGGCATATAGTCTAGCATCTTGAACTCTATCAGCACTTAAACCAGAAATTGCTTGAGAAACGGTATAATTAGCAGCAGAGGATTCACTATCGAAACTTGAAATTGCTCTAGCAGCTTTATCCATAGCCAAATCGACAGAATTTGTATTACCAGCATCCTTTCTTGGAGTGTAAAGACCAGAAACTTCAAGACCTTGGACAGTTCGGTGACTTGCAGTTGCAAGGACTAAATATGCACCAAGAGTGAAATTTCGCACTGCGGAATCTACAACATCTGCCGCTCTTGAAGCAACATATTCACTTGCCACCTGAGGCAGTGCAAATGGTCTTGATGGATCAGTCGATGGCTTTGTAGTTGTAACTGTTGATTTTGTAGTTAGATCATGAAGGAAACTTGCAACATATAGACCTTCTTTGCCCTTAGCCTCTCTTGAAGAGACAGATTCAACAAAGGTCATTAATAGACCAAAATAACTGCGATTAGAAGAGAGTGTTGATAAAAGAACATCTCGCTCCTCGTTCGAAAACTCTACTACCCCAGAACTTGATGAGAGTTTTTCAGCAAGTTTTGAGCGAACATCTTTCATGTGATATTCGTAAGTGCTGTCGACTTCTTCTAAGGGAGTTTTTGCACTAGCAACATGGTATTGTCCACTAGATGGATTGTATTCTCTTGTTGTCTTTGAACGAACAACTCGAACAAAATCGTCACTAGTACAGAGAGAAACCAATGGGTGAGAAACGTCAAGCGCTCCAGCTGGGCGAGATTTATCTGAAGCGATCATACCAATAAGCTGATTAACGACATTTCCAAATGCTTCAGGAATGTGAGATTGAGTTGCTCCTTTTGGCGCAGATGTTGATTCACTAGGTTTAAGCCGTCCTTCTTCTTCGCCTTTGATGTGACTTAAACGTGCTTCTTTTCTGGTTTTCCATTCATTCTTACCAGGTGCATTTTCTGCTACAAAAACCCCTAATGTCTTTGCTCTATCGGCTACCCAATCCAATTTTGCTCCCATAAATCATCCCACCTAAACGTTATTTTTTAGTAATTGATATGTGTATTATTGTGGTTAAACTTGTTTATAAAGATATGTTTTGTAATAGAGATTACGAAATACCTAACTACGAGAGTATTCTTGAAACAATCTGCTCTGAATTAAACACTTCGAGATCTTCGTATTTCTGCCCGATGCCTAAGAATATGATAGGAACGCCACTCGTTTTGTTTAGAGAAAGAACGGTGCCCCCCTTAGGATCGCAATCAAGTTTGGTTAGTATAATACCATCTAAGCCGATTTCCTTATTAAATGACGAGACCTGCTCGATTATAGCGTTTCCAGAGACACTCTCGCCAATATAGACCTTTAGATCAGGCGAAATAACCCTTACCATCTTTTTCATTTCGTTAATTAAACTGATGTTCGTATCTTGCCGACCAGCAGTATCGATTAGCACTACGTCAATCGAGTGGGCTTTGGCATAATTGACTGCGTCAAAGGCAACTGAAGTTGGATCTGAGCCATAATCTCGCTTAACCAAACGCACACCAAGACGATCAGTATGAGTTGAGAGTTGCTCAATTGCCGCAGCACGGAACGTATCAGCCGCTGCAACCACAACACGTAAATTATTTTTCTGTAAAAGGTTTATGACTTTTGCAATAGTAGTTGTCTTACCTGCACCATTTATTCCTACAAAAACTATTTTCACTGGCTTTGGAAGAGATCTAATCCGTTCAATAAAATCGAATGATTTGTCGTTTTCAAGAACTTCAACCAAGACTTCTTTTATAGATTGATTGATTGATTCGGTAACTGAACCTCGTTTAACTTTTTTACCGATGAGTTTTGATCGTAAGTTTTCTACAATAAATTGTGAAACGGAAATATCGACATCTGCTTCGAGTAATTCTAGCTCCAAATTATCAAGCATATCTTTAATGTCAGATTCTTTGATTTCAGTCTCTCCCATGATGAGAGTTTTAACTGAGCTTACAATACCGAGTTTAAGTCGTTCTTTTTCCCGATCTTCATTTGGTGAGACCTGGTATTTTTGAGTTGGAGCAGTGACAAATTCCTCTTGAGCAGGCTGTTTTTGCAAAGACGGAGATTTTTTATCTGGCAAGGCAGGCATTTCAATTTTCTTTGGTTCATTGATTTTCTTCGATTCTTCAATTTTCTTTTGTGGTTTTGGCTCAGGTTTTTTTTGCTCAATTGGCTTTACATCTGCTGATTTTGTAGTTTTTTTCTCAGGAATTTTTACATTAGAAACTTTTTGTTTGTCTTCGATAATAATTGGAGAAATTTTTGCAACTTCTTTTTCTGATTTCTTTGACTCTACAACCGATGGTTTGGAAGAATCTTTGATTTGAGTTGGGATTTGCTCGCGAATTAATTTAGCAGGCTCGTCCGCAGATTTAGGATTTTCTTTTGGAGAAATATCTACATCGTTTTCAATAGGCTGTTTTGGTTCATTTACAACTGACTCTTGCTTAAGTTCTGGAGCATGAGATTGAGATGGAGTCTCATCTTCTTTCTTAGATAAGCCCGAAACAAAGCCGGAAATCTTCTTTTTTAGAAAATCGAACATGTAATTTCAGAATAATAATTTAGCGAGGAGTTTTTAACTTCAGCGGCACAAAGTGTTTTCTGTGATGATTGTTCGACAGTCTGATGCTCGAGCGTGTGATGACTTCTCACAATCTGAAGAACCCTTTTGA
>CAZZKB010000057.1:0-6234 GCA_964654575.1 Microcaldota archaeon
TGATGAGATGCTAACCGAAGAGGATATCTTGAATATTGCCAATTGTTCAGAGCATCCACGTGATAAGGCTCTGATTCTTGTTCTTTATGAGTGTGGTTGTCGAATCGGTGAACTGCTTTCGTTAAGGATCAAAAACGTTGAATTTGACCAATATGGAGCTGTTTTAAGAGTGACGGGAAAAACTGGTGATAGAAGAGTCAGAATAATCAGTTCTGCACCTGTTTTAGCGGCTTGGCTTAATGTCCATCCTGAAAGGAAGAGCTCAGAGGCTTTGGTTTGGTGTTCAAGGACTACAAATCACAGAGATCGCTCTTTCAACTTAAGACATGCAACTATCTACAAGTTAATCAAAACCTTGGCGAAAAAGGCGGGAATTACTAAGGCAGTTTATCCTCACTTGTTTAGGCATTCCCGTGCCACTTCAATGGCGGGTAAGTTTACCGAAGCACAGATGAAAGAGTACTTCGGTTGGGTTCAAGGCTCCGATATGGCGGCCACTTATGTCCACTTATCCGGCCGTGATGTCGATGACGCCTTATTGAAACTCCACGGATTAGTTCGTTCTGGGCACAAACAAGAAGAGAAACTGCGGGTTAGAGATTGTTCAAGATGTAAAGAGCATAACTCTCCAATTTCTCAGTTCTGTACCAAATGCGGTTTTCCATTGGACAATGCACTTATTGAAACAATCGAGCACGAGAGAAAGGTAAGCGATGGCATGATGAATAAGCTCATGGAAGATAGGGAGTTCAGAGAACTAATGATGAAGAAAATCTTTGAGATGGGGCTTGACAAGGTACTATAAATTAACCCTTTCTTCTTTTATCTTCTGCGGGTTCAGTTGTCGAAGCATACGCATATTCAACTTCTGGTTCTGATTCCTCAGGAACAACTCTAATTAGAGTAGAGTCTTTAGGCTCTGCTGCACCCGAAATATTTTTAGGATTATTTAAACCTAACCCAACGACATCAAAATCTTTTTTCTTAGGCTCAGGTGAAGTTCTACTATTTGAGGTTGTCTGTGAAGCGCCGCCATTTTTCGAAATCCAGTTCTTTAGGCATGAAATTGTAGCATTCAATTTGGCAAGTGCTTTTGGAGAAGTTACTGTACCATTTGAAACAAGCTCCTCAAACTCTTTCAATTTACTTTGAGCATCTGAACTGCCTAAAAATTCTAGATTTAACTTGGTATATGCTAGAGCACCACTTCCATATGTGTCACTAGTAATTTTAAACGTAGTAATTTTTTCCACTGCCTCTTCCTGAACTGAAAATGGGCTATCTTTTAATTGTCCTGCTTTAAGTGCATCTAATATTTTTTCCACTGCCCGAATACTTTCATTTAGTGTTTCATTTGATCCTCGTGAATAATGTGAAGGTTCAATAAGCAGGTTTTTGAAAAAATGGAAAAAATGATATATCGAAACTACTACTAAAGAAGCACATACTGCTTTAGTTAGAGACATTAAATCAGTTTGATCCTTTGGCATTCGTTCCATTACCCAGACCAGAGGGATTGTAGCCGCAACCGATGCTAGACATCGAGCGATATCTTTATTTTTCTTCTTACCAGAAAGAAAATCCTGGTTCTTAGCTACAGTGTCAAGTGCTTTTAATACCTGTTCATTAGCAGCAATTGTTTCAGCATCACTTCGATACGGATCAGTATTAATGGATCTATTATGAAAAGAATTAAGTTCTATAGACAATTCACCCGACGAACTAGGTGGTCTATTTTGTTTAGATACCTTTCTTCCATACATATACATATTACACAACAACTATATTTAAATCTACCTGCCCCATCCTAAGCGATTTATCTGGATGGTGTGTTTGTTGTTCATAGTATCGTTAATTTAGTTTGATCAATGATTCACATCTTTTTTATTCTAAGACAACCTCTCTAAATCTAGAATTTTTAGACGCAGATAATTCCCCTTTTGGAGTGTCAACTAACAAAAGGCATTCGTCACAAAGTTTCAGCGCTTTAGCTTTTCCTTTTTTATCGAAATTAACGCTCAAATTCATAGGATTAGTAGCAATTGGATCCAGACCAGCACCAAGCATACTTATTCTTTGGCCTTTTGGATTTAGTCGTTGTAAAATGGTTTTTAATTGCAACACAGTTTCAACCGGCGTTAATGGTCGGTTGGTTTTTCTGGCTAGTGATCTAACCATATCCCTTTGATATATGCTTCCTTCATCCGCTGTTACATTTCTAAATGAGATAAATCTTACAAAAACTTGATTCAGTAACTGCGCAGTCTCTTCGATATGAGCTTCTGAATATTTTACTCCGCCTGGTCCTAGCATTAAAGAAAGTGATACATCTAATCTGGCTTCTTGTGCTAAACTTAATGCTAGATAAAGCTGTCTTTGAGTAACTCCTTTATTTAGCTGCCTAGCGATTTCTCCCGAACCGCTTTCTCCTCCAATATATACGAGTCCCAGACCTGCAGAAACAAACTCATCCAAAAACCCAAATCCTCCATAAGTGATAAGTAGATCGGCTCTTGCATATGCCGAGACTCTTCTAACTCCAGAATGCTGTGATTTTACAAAATTCAGGATCTCGACTAGAGTTGCGGGTTCAACTGCAAAGATATCCCCACCACTAAGGAAAATTCTTTCGATTGATTCCCTTCTGCTTCCTATTCGTTCCATGACTTTTCGGTGATGATCTACAAATTCATCAAATGATTTTGATTTTGCAGGAACATCATTGAACATGGTACAAAAAGTGCACGTGCCATAATGGCAGCCACTGGCCACTTCAAGCATAAGAACATGAGGCTTTATTTCTGGAAATGGGGACATTTCTGGAGGCGAAGAATATCCGCTACGATCTCTATATCCAGCCATAAGTTCTGGTGCTAAAACTCCAGTAACCCCAACTGGACTTACTAAGTATGATTCATCTTGCCTGACATTTACGAGAACCCCTACAGCCCTTAATTCGTTCACAACTTCAGAAAGTAATGTTGAATTTAATTCTGTAAGAATCGTGGATTTTAATGCTATTTCACATGCTCGTTGAACTATCGTTTCCGCAGTTAGATTGGTGTCCCTAATGGGCACAAATTTTTGCAAATCTTTAGTTGATATCCAGGCCTCGCAACGTGTTTCATCAAAGGCAATCCGACAAATACCATCAATTATTTCTAGAATAGTTCCAGAGGTACCCTCTTTTGAAACATCTGAATTCTGACTCTCTACTACCACCTTCACTTTACATCCTACGCTTAGTGCGGTGTTTTCCTGAATAAAAAGATCATCCGAATCAATGGCTCTTTGAATTTTATCGATTAATGAAAGTTTGAACTGATCAAATGATTCGGAACTACTTTCTCTTAAGATTTCTTCGTTTTTACGCATTGTTGCTGGTAACTCGTCTGCGATTATTTCAGATTCAAGATTACGTAACCACTGTTTTACAATTTTTCCATCATCTGTCTTGATTATCGCCCATCGTTCACAATCAACACTATCAGTTATAACCCGAATAACTCTTCCAGTTCCGTTTTCTTCAGTTTGTATCTTTGGTTTGACTCTTGATCCGACTTTAAAATGATCTGGGTCTTGTAATGATGGAATTTCAAATTCAAAGCCTAGAGTAGTTGCCGTCAGTACTTCGATTGTTCTTTCTTTTAATCTGTGAATTTCTAGTTGTGAAAAATCGCTTGGTTTTATACTTCCTATCAAATCTTCAGCCAGGTCTCTTTTCTGATCGTGGTAAAGTCCGCCCCCGAAATCGCTAACTACTTGCGGAGTTACAGTTCCCTGCCATTTACTGAGCCTGCGTACCAAAGCTGCTAAACTGGCACCACTCAGAACTGGTTTTACGGGTCTCTTTTCAA
The DNA here is from genome assembly GCA_964654575.1 of Microcaldota archaeon. Taxonomy (GTDB): domain Archaea; phylum Micrarchaeota; class Micrarchaeia; order Anstonellales; family Bilamarchaeaceae; genus Bilamarchaeum. The sequence continues at coordinate 3,858 of CAZZKB010000057.1, forward strand.
GAATCATGGCAATCTAACATTTACCACATAGTCCTTAATAAACTATTCTAAGCTGGTTCGAGTAGTAGCTCAAACCCCACAAGGGCAGCTTACCAAGTCAAATCTTACATAGTAAAACTCTTCGTCTGAACTCATTGAGATGCTGTGCTGGTTCTTGTCAGTCTTACTGTCAATCTGGCTTCTCCGGAATTTTGACCTCTTTCTGCACTGATGGAGCAATTCAATGTCGCTTCGCCTATTCGTCTTTGCTCCCCATAAGGTACTCGTACGGAACTGCCTGTGCTTTCACTCATGAATATTTCCACGTTAGGTCTGACTTCAACACCAGCACTGTCGACTCTTGTGACTCTCCAGTTGCAGTTAAATGGCTCTCTATAAGATCGTATTCCTATTACATCTCCCTGAGTTACGACTCTGCTTTCAGTACTCACGGCAGTTGCCATTTTCTGGCTTGCACAGCCCATTGGTCCAGCTGCTAAAACAGTGGCCATAGCAAATCCTCTTAACGTATTTGACCAATCTTTCGTAATTGTTCTTTGAATCAAAAAACCACCCAAAGAATATTCGCTCCAAATGCTTTTATTTAAGTGTAAAACTAATTCTATCTCATTTTTGTCTGTTTCTTGTCGATTCTGACCGCTGTGCTTAATCTCAAATAAACGAAATTAGGGTCGTTTTCTATTCTCTTTTTGCTCGTTTATCTCTTTCTTCATTTCATTAATCCAATCTGGTAAGCCATTCTTCACTTCGTTTTTCTTCTTTTCTTCCATGACTAATTCGCTGCTTTAGAACTACTTATGGGTTTATGCAAATATTAGCACTACAATGCCAATTTCGTTTTAATCGTTATTTCCGTTCTATTTCCTACCTATTTCCGACCCTTCACGTCAGAGGATTTAGAAGGTAGGAAATATCAGCTGTGCTGCTTCACGTATTTATGTGGGTTAAACCTAAACTTTGGTATGGCTGATGCGGATCAGATGATCAACAGAATATTCGAGTTCCTCTCGGATAAACCCCGCACAGTCCAGCAAATAGTTATCGGCACTAAACTTCATGGTCGCACAGTTAGAAAATACTTGAAACTCATAGAAAATGTACAAAACTCTCCAAAAGTGAAAAAGACAATCCAGGGAGCGCGAGTTGTTTATACGAGGTAAGGTTACTTGGATAAATGATTGAAAGTTATCATACTCTGAGTCTTGTCTATGCTTTCAAAATTTCTTAGGAACTTCAATACGACGTCGCTTAGTTCTTGTGTAGTATGGGTTCGGACTTTTAACAAGATATCTGAAGTACCAGATAATGCTGCGATCTCTTCAACTTCGTCCCGCTTAAATATCTCAGTCATTAGGTCATTAAAATTGGCTTTGGGTGAGGTGTTTATGAGGACATAAGTTACCGTTTCACCATGAACTTTTGCCTCATCAATTTTTGCCCCGTATCCCTTAATTATTCCGCTTTCTTCAAGTTTCTTAATCCGTCTGTGCACTGTTGCAGGAGATGCTTTTACAATTGCCGAAATATCGCGTTCGGAGAGTTTGCAATCCTTCTTCAAAACGTTAATTATTTTTAAATCCACTTCGTCAAATGCTTCCATATGAAGCATATGCTTCATTAAGCTTAAAAAAGAGCACACATTTGAAGCATAAAATAATATACTTCTTCATCCATATGATAACATTGTGTATAACTATTCAAGAAATGCGGGAGACTGGGAGATATGGATTCAAACCATTTCAATTCTAGTGAACTGAATAGTAGTCGCATACTTAAGGACGGTTTCGTCCAATTTGCCCAATTTCTAGACGGCGAGGTATTTTGCCGAAAGGAAGAGGAAGAAATCTTCTCCAAGATAAAACCGATAACTCATGGCAATCCATGCCAGCACTTATTTATCCATGGTCCAAATGGTTCGGGCAAAACAACTTTAGTTAAGCACGTTTTGGGTCATCTGAAACAATATAGTCCAAGGGTCATTCCAGTATATGTCAATTGCTGGCACCATAGTACTTCCATGGCGATCTACACGAAGATTGCCGATTCGCTAGGTGAAGCATACTCTAGAAGAGGGCGCGCAGTTGACGAGATTTTTGATGACATTGTAGAAACTATGCGATTTTCCAAAACAGCTGTATTGCTTATTTTGGATGAATTAGACGGGCTGCTGCAAACAGGGGATACAAGGATACTGCATAATCTTTCAAGAATGGATCTTGATGCAACTTTTGGGATAATTAGTATCTCAGAAGATTTATCTGTCCTGTCAAAATTGCCTTCGAAATTAAGGGATAACCTTAGGCTCACTACTGTTGGTATGAATCCACACACTAAAGATCAGTTGCTTGAATTACTCAAAAACCGCGCTAGAAAATGT
>CAZZKB010000058.1:0-6222 GCA_964654575.1 Microcaldota archaeon
GACTCAGGTAAAAGAACTAAATTCCGAGTCGTTTCAGTTATCGGTGACAAGAAAGGTCACGTAGGAATCGGTGTTGGTAAGAGTGATGAACTAAAGCCAGCAATGGATTACGCAATCCGAGATGCAAAGAAGAATGTAATTGCAATCAAGATGGGTTGTGGAAGTTGGGAGTGCAAGTGCAATGTTAGACACTCTGTAGTTTTCAACACTTCAGGAAAAGAAGGAAGTACTATAGTTCGATTAAAACCAGCTCCACGTGGACTTGGTCTAGCGTCAAACATGGTCGTTAAGAAAGTACTTTCAATGGCTGGTGTAAAAGACATTTGGAGCTCTATGCAGGGCGGACGAAATGTCTATAACATGGCTGTTGCCACAATAAAGGCACTAGATGGTATGAACACCATTAAGCCGAGGGATGTAGCATGAAGATCGCAGTAGTAAGAGTTCGAGGTATTCGAAATATCGATCCAAAGATCAAAATGACTTTGGAATTGTTAAGACTCGAAAAACCAAATCACTGTGTCATAATTGACGACAGCCCACAAAACTTGGGTATGTTACAGGTAGCTAAGGACTACATAACATTTGGTCCAATTAGCGAGCAAACAATCGAAAGTGTTCTCTACAAAAGAGGCAGAAAGGGTGCAACTCTTCTTCGCTCAGTTCTAAAGGAAGAAGAAATTAAGAAAGCAGCCAAAGAAATTTCCTCTGGAAAGAAAACCATCGATTATGCAAATCCTGTTTTCCGCCTAAGGCCACCATCAAAAGGATATAAGAACGTAAAAGCTCCATATCCAAGTGGTGAGCTTGGTAAGAGAAGCGAAATTGACTCTCTTATAAGGCGAATGATTTAATCGAGGTGCTCATAAATGGTACAAAGAAAACAAAGACAAAAGCGCGGCTATTTAGGTCATCGCAGTCATGGTCGAGGAAACGTCAAAAACCGAAGAGGTAGCGGTAACCGAGGAGGTCGAGGTTTAGCTGGTGTTGATAAACACAAGTGGTCTTGGGCAATGAACATTGGTCCAACTTACTTCGGTAAGCACGGATTTGTACGTCCAAACAAGCCAGACGAAATCGACACTATAAATCTCTACCACATAAACCAGCAGGCTCTTCTTAGCAAGCTTTCAAAGAAGGATGGAAAATTCCACTTTGAGTTTAAAGGAAAAGTCCTTGCAACTGGAGATGTTTCAGTTCCACTACACATCCAAGCTTATTCTTGGAGTAAGAGTGTTGAACGAAAACTCAAGGAAAGTGGCGGCGAAATAAAGAAACTCGAAGCCTAATCTCTTTTACAATTTTTTAGTTTTTATTCAATTTTGTTCATTTTATTTACGATAGGTTTAAATAATTCAGCTGCACATGCGTTGTGATTTTAATGGGATTATTTGATATATTGCATTCTTTTGCTAAGTACTTGCCAGAAGTTAAGGATCCAACTGGTACAGTAACAACAAGAGATCGGCTTCTTTGGACTGGCTTTGCGCTTGTTCTCTTCTTCATGCTATATGACACTACTGCATATGGTGTGAATTTAGGCACGCAAGGGCTTGACTTCTTACAGACAATTACAGCAAGTCGATTTGGAAGTCTTCTTACTACTGGTATTGGACCGATCGTATTTGCCAGTATTTTCTTGCAGCTCTTCTCTGGTGCAGGTTTGATCAAATTAAACATGCAAGATCGAAAAGAGAGGCAGAAATTCCTCGAAACACAGAAAGTTCTTGCAATTCTCTTATCAATCATTGAAGCAGTATTGTTCGTAATTCCAGGTCGAATTCCTCTGCTTACGATTACTGGAGTTCCGGCAATCGCAGTTCAGGCACTTGTTATTGTGCAGATTGCATTAGGTTCAATTATTGTTCTGTTCCTCGATGAACTCGTAACAAAATACGGTATTGGAAGTGGTATTAGTCTCTTTATCGCAGCTGGTGTTTCGCTTTCAGTACTTCAGGGATTAGTGGTAATCCTAGGCAGCGATGTCATAAATGCAGTCTCTACGGGTGGTGCAGAAGCACTTCCAAATGCACTAATCGCGCTCTTGCCATTTGTGTTCACTATCATCGTGTTCATGGTTGTTGTATATGCTGAATCGATGAAAGTAGAAATTCCTATCGCATTTGAAAAAGTTCGAGGTTCAGTTCCAAAATTGCCTCTTAAGTTTTTCTATGTTTCAAACATTCCAGTAATTTTTGCAACTGCATTAATCGCAAACATGCAACTTTTTGCTGGTGGTGTTTTAGTCGGTCAATATTGGCAAAATGGAGTTGCAACCCATCCGAATTTGATTGGTAATTACTCCATGTCTAATGATGGCATTATGCCACTTATTGGATATGTCGATTCAAAAGGCACACTTCATGATGGTTTGCTATATCTTCTAACGCCAGTAAATTCCTTTGGAAAAGGGCCTCAAGAGCATTGGAATGCTATAACTACAGTAAAGACGCCCATACTTGGAATTCCAGAATGGGCTCATGCAATTATTTACATCCTCTTCCTATGTCTTGGTTGTATTCTCTTTGGTCTATTTTGGGTTGAAATATCCAACATGGACGCAAAGAGTGTTGCAAATCAGCTTACTGAGTCAGGAATTCAAATTCCAGGCTTTAGAAGGGATCCGCGAATGCTTGAAAGTATTCTCAATAAGCACATCTATCCTCTTACTATTATGGGTGCATTTTCCGTTGGTCTTCTAGCTGGTCTAGCAGACTTTAGTGGTGCTCTTGGTACTGGTACCGGTATTTTGCTTTCAGTAGGTATTTTGCATAAGATGTATGAGCAGCTTGAGCAAATGAAAACATTCGAGCTCTACCCAAGCCTTGGAAAGCTTGTTGGTCAAGAATGATATTTAGTGTAAAATACGTCGAAAATTTTATTTTTTTCTTATACATCTCTTTTTAAACCTTTGATCATTACTTTTTATTGTATTAACTATGGTTAGACATAAGCTCCTTCCATTTCCTGATGCAAATGTAGGTGAAGTGTTAGGTTTAGTTGAAATTATTTATGCCTATGGCGGCAAGTCAAGAATTTCATTCCTAGCTGAAGAGCTGCGAATTCCACTTGATGATTTAGGCGATGTAATTGATATGGCAGAACTGCTTCAATTAGTTACAGTCAAAAACGGTTTAGTTCAACTAACTGTCTTTGGCGAAGCTCTCAACCTAGGAACTATTGATGATAAAAAGCGTGTCTTGCGAAAACAAATTGTCAAAATTGAGCCATTTAAGAGTGTATTAATGCTCATTAAGAAGACTGGCAGTGCAACTAAAAAAGACATATTAGAGAAACTTCGATTAAAAGATATGGTAATTGAAGATGAAACTCGATTCCACAGGCTTTTACTTGCTTGGGGAGGATACACCGAAATATTCGAATATGATGGAGTTAAACAAGTCTTCAAGCCTCTCTCAAATGCTCAAATAGACGTTTCTTCATCTGAAATTGGAAACTAGTAAGTGTAAATCTGATTTAAGTTTTATTTTCTCTTTCTTGAACTAACTCTCAAATTTAAGTAATAAGCGCTGTTATCCGATCAACATATTCATAGAATCTGCTATCTCTTCGGTCTCGTGGAAATGGCAAATCTATCTTTATATCTTCAATTATCTTTGCTGGTCTTTTAGAAAGAACAATCACTCTGTCCGACATATAAACTGCTTCTTCAATCGAGTGAGTTACTAAAAGAAGTATGTTTGGCTTGTGCTTCTTACTTAAATAGAATCTCAAAACTTCATTTCTTAGGTTGTTTGCAGTAAGAGTATCAAGTGCCGAAAACGGTTCATCTAATACAAGAACCTCTGGTTCACGACAAATTGCCCTAGCAATACCAACCCTCTGCTTCATTCCGCCACTTAGCTCTTTTGGAAAGCTGTTTGCAAATCCTTCTAAACCAACTAATTCAATGAATCTTGATGCCATTTCTTTGCGTTGCTGCTCTGGTTTATCAAGTAGTGCTAGTTCAACATTCTGATGTACTGTCTTCCAAGGCAATATCGCAACCGATTGAAAGACCATCATAATTTGTTTGTTTGGCTCAGTAATCTCTTTATTTAGGAAATTGACACTCCCGCTACTAGCTTTTTCAAGTCCACAAATTATCCGAATCAACGTAGTCTTTCCACACCCACTAGGACCAACTATTGCAATCGATTCTCTTTTTTTGACTGAAAAAGATATATTCTCAAGTGCAAGAACATCGTTACCATCAACGGTGTATGTTTTTGTCAGGTCTTTTAGTACGAGTTCTGTGCCCATTGATTTCACCTAAAATTTATACACTTCCGCTTTCTTGAGTGCCTTTCTCCACAAAAATTTATTAAGAAATATTATTATGCTTACCATAACCATTACGCACATTATTATTCCAACTGTGTCTCCTTTTACTGAAGATATGTCTAGCAGATAACCAATTCCTTGCGCGAAGAAAATGTCCTGCTTGTATGGTATGTATTCGCTGATTATACTCGCGTTCCACCCTCCACCAATAGCCTGCATACTTGCAATTATTATTGTAGGCATCATCGCAGGAATAAACACATTCGAAACTTTATCCAATGTTTTTAATTTCATTATCGAAGATACTTCTATTATCTCGGCAGGAATTGTCTGCACTGCTCGAATTAAATTGAAAATCAAATACCACAGCATACCTGTAAGGAGTAAAAGCAAAGATGCTACTTCTATTCCTAATCCTCCACCTACTAAATGTATTACAAAAACGACTATAAGTGGAAATACTGCTATTGCAGGGATCGACTGCGCAATATCAAAAAACGGCATCAAATAAGATGATAACTGTTTGTTTCTACCTATGTATATCGCCACTCCACATGCTACTGCTAAAGCAACAACATAGGCAATCGCAATTCTTCCAGTAGTTTTAATTGCAAAATAGAACATCTCTATTACTTGATCAACTGTTTTTCCCGATACTACAAAGCATATTGCAAATATTACGATAACTAATATCGGGACAAGGTACTCGTAATTTGCTTCTTTTTTCTCATCGATAACTGCACTTGGATAAATTCCTAATTTTTCAAGAAGTCCAGTTTCGTTTCGATCAGTGCATGTGCAGGAAAACTTAACTTTACCATACACTGCATCTAGTGCATTAGTAATTTTATTTTCAACAACGTTTGTATTGACTTCTTGCCCACTTTGGCTATAACTATATCTTCCGGCTCTAGAGAGCAGCGGCTGCCAAACAAAAAGATTCATGAAAAGTACCATTGCTGCGAGTATTCCCATTCCAAGTATTGAGTGTATTATGTCTCCAGAATAAGCTGATTTTGCTATAAAAGATCCGATTCCAGGCAATATATATGGTGGCTGCTGTCCAAATGTTACATACTCTCCAGCGACAAGGAAATACCATCCGCCTCCCCAAGCAGTAATGCTTCCTGAAATAACTGGTGCGTATATTGCCGGAAGAAGAACATTAAATAAATATCCAAAATTCTTTATTCCCAAAAGCTTTGATGCGTCTTTCAAGTCGTTTGGTATGGCTCTAATGCCTTCGATAACATTAAAGATTACTGCCCAAGTCATACTAGTAAATATAAGAAAAATTGACGACACTTCACTTCCAAGAATTGGGATTGTATTGACAAGAAAAACTACTGCGAATGGTAAAAATCCCAATATCGGTACCGATTGTAAAACATCTAAAAGGGGAAATATTATTGCAAATGCTTTTCTGTTGTGAACGATGTATATTCCTAATGAAATTGAGAATATGAGAGACAATACATATGCACAAATCATTCGAATAAATGTCCGCAATATATAATGAGGTATCTCAATAGCCTGATCTTTAAGTACTACTGCGGTAATTATTGCGATAACTACGACATACAGTATGTATTGGCTATTTTTCATTAATATCTAAACGCGAGAAGAGAATATATATTATTTATGCTTTGATTATTATCTATAAGTAATATTATCTACAGGTTTAGTGGTGAATCTACTATGATTATTGTAATGGGAGTTCCAGGGGCTGGAAAAACAACTATTTTGAAATCTCTAAAAACTGATTATAAAATTGTCAACTATGGAGACTTAATGCTCGAAATAGAGAAAAAAGAATTTGGCATTAAAGATCGAGATGAAATGCGAAAACTCCCAATCGAAAAACAACGCTTGGCACAAAAGCTAGTTGCAGATCATCTTGCCAAAATGACTGGCAAAGTCATTCTTGATACACACTGC
>CAZZKB010000059.1:0-6044 GCA_964654575.1 Microcaldota archaeon
TCTAAGATTTAATTATGCAAAAGATGATTTTAGGCTTACTGTTTATGGGTTTGCTTCTCTCTGGCTGTACTTTCTTAGGTCAAGGTAGCAATGTTGATAACACAACTACTAATACGACTACACCAGCACCCGTCGTAAAGAATCCGACTTTTTCGATCGTTTCTCCTACTGAACTACAAGTAATAACTACTAATTCGACTTCAACCGATGTTCAATTGGTTTTAAGTGTTCAGAATTTGATCATTAAAAGCCCTGGAGGAGTTGCAAAGAAAGGTGAGGGACACTTTAAGGTAACTGTTGATGGTGGGTCAGCATCTACTGTGACTTCAAAAAACTTCGTTCTTAGTTCTCTAAGTGCTGGCGATCATCATGTTAAAGTTGAACTCATTAACAACGATGGAAAATCATATTCAATTTCAAAGGAGATTTCATTCACGCTATCTATGGAAGCTCCTTTAGTTTACAATCCAGTTAACTATGTTGTCAATATCAGTAACTTCCAATACAATCCATCGACAATAAATGCCAAGGTTGGTGATACTGTCACATTTGTTAATACAGGTTCATTCCCTCGCTCTGCTACAAGCTTTGATAATGGAAAAGAGCTCTTTAACACCGGAGTTCTTGGTCCAGGACAAAATGACACTATAAATGCTAATAGAATCGGATCTTTCGAGTTCTATGATGTAACCCAGCGCTCTGTTATTGGTCGCCTAGTTGTTAGCGCTAACGATACTGGATAAATTTCTTATTTTTTATTTTAATTTTAGTTCTGTTTTCTACTTCATCTTACACTACCTTGCTTTACACTACACTTTATTACCCTTAGGGGGCATTATATCTTGTCATGGCAGGTAGCACTTTAGCATCTGGACATGAGAGAAAGGTCACTGTTTTATATTGCGGATTTAAGATAACTCCAAATCGGACTATTGAGCCTGATAACTATGGTGATCGAGGAACTCGATTTCTTGCAACTCGTGCCGGTTTTGAAGCTACTTGGCTTCCATTAATTGATCAAACTGATGCTCAAAAGACGCTAGATTCCATCAGAGATACAAGAAGGCTTATAATCACAGGATCACCGCTTTCGCCTCTTTTAGGTACTGATGAATTAGCAGATAGGGTAAGAAAAGTCGACATGCACATGCTCGTTTTAGAAGTCATCAAATTTGCTGCTGCAAATGGCATTCCAACTCTGGGTATTTGCTATGGTCATCAGATGATTGGTGTTCATGCTGGTGCAAAATTAGAACGACTTCCAAGATATCACTTTGGTTTTCAAGAAGTCCATACTACTTCACAAGGCAAAATTAGTCCACTTTTTGCTGGTCTTCCAAGGAATTTCGACGTTGCAAAGCATCACGCGTTTGGCATTACTGATGCAGGTTCATCCCTTGTTGTTTTAGCTAATAATCAGCAATATGGATTTGTTGAAGCAGTACAAATTCCAAGAACAAATGTTTATGGTGTTCAATTCCATCCTGACTACCACTCACATGATATTGAAGGATTAGGAAGAGGAGATCTGACCTATTATGGTCAATACTCTGCCGAATTCTTAGCTTCTGTTGGCTATCCAGATGCGGCAAAGCCACACTCGCAAGACCACTATAGAAACAACTGCGCAGTCTTAGATAACTTTTTGAAAATTCAATAATTTTTTTCTAATATTCGATCTCTACTTCTCCTTTTTTTACATAAATCTGGCAGCCTAGTCTTTGATTTGGTGTCGCATTCCTTTTCTGTAAATACAGCCACTCATTGTGATTTTTTGCATTTAGGTTTTCTATTCCCTTAAGAACCATGCATAAGCAAGTGCCGCATTCTCCATTTTCACAACCAAATGGCATGTTGCTCTTTTCCTTTGCATATTCGCTAAATCTAGCTCCGTCAGGCATTTCAAACTCTACCTTTTCATTAACAATCTTCACTTTTGCCATAATTCTATTTATCTATCATCATCTATAAGTGTCTTTAGTGTTGTTTTATGTTGTAAATAGTCTTAAAAAGCGTTTTATCCGATATTTTTGTATGCTTAAACAAACAGTAAGAAAGGTTGCTTTAACAACAATGCTTGGTGCTGCAGTTTCGTGTGGTGCTAAGACTGGGTTAAAAGAGCCTTTGGTCGAAGCAAGGTCTGTGTCATGTGCTGACGCGTTATCTAGATGTACAACTCAGCCAATAACAGTAAGATCAACTATGCTTCCTGATTCAACTGATGTTACCTCAAGACTAAATAACCATGAAATTTCATCTAGATTTACTTCATTGACAACTTCATCTATCGCAACTGCTGCCATTACTTTTGAGCATGCTGTTCGTGTTGATGTGTTTAATCCAAATAATCAAATTAGTTTTCCAATTCCTGGTCCAACTCCTAATTATCTTGAGGTCGCAACTGTTTTGGAATTGACTCCAGATCGAGTTGTGCTCTCATTTGGCTCGAATCTTAGACCTATTTCAATTGGGGGCGAGAGAGTGTACAAATGCCTCCGCTTTAGGGTTTCTGATTCAAGTACTCAAGATGTAGTTAGTTTTGGCGTTTATGATTCAACTAACGCAGCTTTGAGCAGTGGTTCAGTTGCCTCTGGTCAAATAATTCCATTCACTGCTGCAAATCGTCGCCTCTTTTTAGGCAATTATGCACCTGAAGGTTCTGATCGATTTGGTTTTGTTCTGTTTGCTAATGTTGTAGAAATAACTCCAACTCAAGTGCGATTGAATTCAAATCCACAATCCGCGATATCTGGTAATATAAGTTCAGATGGCAGTCAAGTTACTGGTTTTAGCGTCTCTATGCGGAATGGAAACTTTACTGATTGTCAATAATTTCATCATCAAATAATTTCTTTTGTTTTATGTTATCTAATGTTTTCCACATTTGTCTTATGTATGGATTCAATTTCTTTCTCTTTTCAATGTCTATTAGTGCTGCAATCGTTCTTGGATCTGACGGGTAGCCTGAGCCAAAATTAAATCCAACAGCTGTCTTTATCTCTTCAATTATCTTATCCCTAGTTACTTTCGCTTTAATCGAAGCTGCCGCAACTATCGGATAGTTTTCATCTGCCTTATGCTCTCCTTCAAATTTTGTTATTCCAAATTTTTCCATTCTTGCTCTAAATGTCCTGCCATATCGGTCAGGCATATCTATTACTGTATCAGCATCTGGGGCTTTTTTACACAATTGAGCCATTGTTGATGCTTCTATGTCATTAAGATTCATTTTTTTCATCAATTCATTTAGGTCAGATGCCTTAATTTCATGAAAATAAAAAGTGCAGAATTTTTCCAGCTCGGCTAATGTCGCTTCTCTCTGCTGGGGTGTTAGTTGTTTCGAATCCTTTTTTCCGTATTTCTTAAGCAGCTTCTCATTTTTTCGCTCGCAAACTGCCATCGCAACTACTAGTGGGCCAATAACGCATCCACGGCCCGCTTCGTCAATTCCGCCAAGTTTGCCCATTCTATTATGGTTATCTCTAAGAAGATTTAATTGTTTGCAATAATTAGATTCAATTTTACTTTAAAAAAAATAGAAATTTGTTATAATTAAAAATTAATCAGACATATTTCTTCTCTCAACGATGATAAAGTCGCCGACTGCTAGTACGCTCTTGTATGGTACGTGTACCATGCCGTCATCTTTTCTCATCTTTGCTGCTGTTGCATTATCTGGGTTTGCTTCGACTACCAAGCTTTCGATGCTGCCTGTTACTTCGTTGACTCCCAAGTCTAATACAGTGCCGAAAAGTTCGCCTTCATTGGTTATAATTCTCTTCCCTGACATTTGTCTTGCTAAAACGTATTTGGCCATTTGCACCACCAATAAAAAATTATCTTACACTCTTTTGTCGTTTAACTTTATAAAGATTGACCCGCAGTAAAGTCCAAAGTGCGCAATTTCTTAGACTTCATTTCATAAACTGGCACAAGTGCGGGTGTTGGTACGTGTCCCTGTTTGACTTGGAAATCTGTTCTATCTTGGAATGTGCCTGAATTAATAACCAATGTACCTCTATATTGCGCGTACCCATTTTTGTGCACGTGTCCACAATGAAATACATCTGGCGGATCTTCAATTACCATATAATCAATGTTTTCAGGAATTATCAAATTTCCTCCATATATGGGTGAAAGGTGTCTTCGCTTAAGGTACTCTATCATGACTTTCTCTGGGTGCATGTAAGAGGCTCCTGGCAAATTTGCAATCATTGAATCCATCGATGTCCCATGATACAGCAAATGCTTAAGTCCTTCTACCGAAACCATCGAGGGGTTTCCAATTCTAATTACATCGGCGCTAAAAAGATCCTTCCCCATTGCTGGTTGAGGTTCTCCTCGCCGCACTGCATCATGATTGCCTGGGCCCACAACTATTTCAATATGGTCTGGCATTTTTTCTATGAATTCATCAAACATCTTATATTGCTTGTAAATGTCTTTGACTGCTAGTTCTTTTTCCTGGTTTGGATAAACTCCAATTCCATCTGCAATATCGCCGGCAATAAGTATATATTTAACTTTACTCGCCAGGTCTTTTGCCTCGCCTTTTCCATGTATCCATTCGACAAAAAGGTCGAGGTTTTTTTCCATAAAATATCTGCTTCCAAAGTGCAGATCTGATAAGTATACCGTTGCCAAATCATTTTCGACTTCCTTTCTTTCTCGGATAACTGGCATATCTGGCCATTCAATATCTTCAACAATTATGTATGGCTCAAGGACTTTTCCGCTTATGGCTATTACTTCATCAATTAGAAGTGCACTTACTTTTTCCCCAACCTTCTCATCTTTTTTGTTTGCCGAGACGATTGCCATGAAAGTTCCACTTCGATCCTCTAGCTGCAATAATACGTTGCCCTTTTTTGTCTCACGTTTTTCTGTGACATAAACTATTACTCTGACTTTTTCACCAATCTGTTTTTTTGCATCCTCTAAGTCTATTGCAGATGCTCCAGGTCGCAGAAGTAATCTTGAGAGTCGATCATACCGATCACGAAAATGATTTACAAAATTTTCTACCTCTCCCTTTGTTCTAGATTTTCCAGTCACATCTCGGTTTTCGTGAACTTTGATGTTGGCTGAATATTCTTTTGCAACGGGAAGAAAATCGGTTGCTCTAGCAACTTCGACTTTTGGTATGATTGCTTCGATATCCGTTTTTGAAATAAGTGGCTTTTTCAATTCGATTATGCCTTTTAGAAGAGTTTTGTCATTTTGGTTTGGTATTGTTTTTATGAATTCTTCTGCATCGATGGTAAGGCGTATTCCGTTTTGCAGAAGTTCATCTAACATTTTATACTAGTCCTTCAAGGGAACTCATTATCGCCCAGATCTGAGTTCTCGCATGTGCTGGCATGTTAATATCTTCACTAATCGATTCGATTAAATAAATTGCAGCACTCACTTTGACATTATGTTCTTCATTACTATCTAATCGTGTTTTTGCCTCAGTAAGAGTTCTTCTGATATTCTTTGGAATACTTGTATCATTTACCAAATTCTCTAGCATCTCGCTTATGTCTTTGACTTCGACCATTCTTACCACCTGATAACTAGCTGTATTTTTTTTGATCAGACTATTTAGCATAGACAAAGAATTTAAACATTGATCCACTCTTTGCTAGTTTTATGAGCACTTCTCCATTTTCGCTGCTGCTTGAAATATCGAAACAGGATGACGGTTTGCCACAGATAAAGGCATTGTTGAAGAACAACTCGACTTCTTCACAGCTTTATCATCATAGCTATATGTATCAGCAATCTGAATTGTTGCTTTTCGATTTAACCGGAACTCAAATCAAAAGTTATGATTACCGCGAAAGAAAGGATTATGATCATACTATCTATGGAAAAGACAGTTTTCATGCTCTTTCTCCAGGTGAGGAAATTGAACTTGATCACTCGCGCTTGTCGTTCGATCAAAGAGGGGATTATTTTTTGGAGTGGGGTCCATTCCAATTCAATTCTCTAAAGAAGGGTAAATATTCCACATCCCTTGTCTTTGAATCTTATCATGATTATTGGACAGACCAAAAAAC
>CAZZKB010000060.1:0-2649 GCA_964654575.1 Microcaldota archaeon
AATGGATGAAGAGAAGGGGTAGATATGGAAGAAAAAATTACGATTGAGGCTAAGCGAAGGAAGGACGTAAAAGACTTAATGTCCCTTTTTGGAGACCTCGGTTTTAGCAAGATTTCATATTCGTCTGGAGTATTAAGCGTCGAAAAGAACAAGGGGGCAGACCTTGATGGCAAACCTCAATTAGATTATCGAGTCGAATTGAAGTCCGATGCAATCGAACTTTCATTCTATATTCCAAAGGGCAGGAGTAGAATGAGCCGCCTTCTTGAAGTGATGCCATTATTTCTTAACATACTTGAAATATCTGAAGAATTCTTTGATATAAAAACTGGGAGTGTTTTCCAGATCATTAATACTTCACTTGCAGAAATCGGAAAAATAATCGATAAAGATGCGCTTGAATTCTCAACTCAACTAAGTGACACTAGTGATAAATACAATGACTTGAAGACAAAATATGATGACCTGGTTCGCTCAAGCGAGGCAAGTACAAGATTACTGCTTGATTGTGAGCAGAAGAATGAAGAGCTCACTAAAACCGTCGAAAAACTAAGTGCAATAAGTGATGAGTTATTGATGGAGAATGTGTATAACTGGATAAAAATTCATGGCGGCTCGATTGATATTAGAGAGTTTGCAAAAGCGAACTCAATGCCTCCAGCAAGAGTTGAAGAGGGTCTAAATATGCTAATTAGAGATGGTTACATAAAGAGGCGCTCACAATGAAGGATGGCGAATACGAATTCGAAATAATAAAGCGCCTTTCGCTAGAGCGAAGTTATATAATAAAACAGCCATTAAGACAAAGCTTCTTACACAAATTAGGTAGTTTGCTTGGCAGAAAATGATTAGATGAGACAGGTCAAGCAAAAAAATAACTATTGGACTAGAGATTATCGAAAAGTACGAAGCCCGATAGTTGAGCCAACAACTAAACAGACAGGCAAAAGAACAAAATGGAAAGAGATGAGTAGAGAACAAATAATTGACAGATTGAAGTTTCTAATTAAATTACATGGAATTGCATCTCGAGAAGACCTTCTAAAGAAAGCTAGCGGAGCATACAAAGCAGCTAAGAATGAGGGAATTTTTGATGAAGTTGGTCTATTGAAAAAAACTGGCTCTTGCAGGAGTTGGACTGAAATTGATGATGACAAAATAGTTGCAATGGCACAAAAGAAAATTGATGATGAAAAACTAGCGAGTATAAGTAAATTAAGATACCTCGATGGTGGAATTTATACAGAACTTTGGGAGCGAGGTCTTCTTGACAGGTTAAAAGTACCCAATGCAAGTAAAACCGCAAATACGTGGATTGGTTTGGGAAAAACAGAACTACTAAAGCAAGCTAAAAAAATCATTAAAGATGAACATATCAGAAGCAGAACAGAATTGCAGCAAAAATACGGGAGTTTATACAACGCTTTAACAGACCAGCAATTAGTAAACAAACTTGGGATTCCAAGCAAAAGGGCAAATCACAGGAATTGGAGAAAGCTAACTGACAAACAGATTGTTGATGCGGCAAATAGTAAAACAAAGCAGTTGAAAATTAAAAACAAAACACAATTTCTAAAAGCAGATAATGGACTTGCGGATGCGATAATGAGAAGAAAATTGCTTGACAAAATCGTATTTTGGAAAGAACCTTCAAGTCAAGTGGATCTCCAAGCACAATAAATATTTATTGCAATAATTGTAATTCATGAAGATACTAGTTATCGGAAGCGGCGCACGCGAGCATGCCATAATAAAGAAGCTATCAATCGACTCTGAAGTTTATTGTGTCATGAGTAAGAAAAACCCGGCAGTAGCAGCTCTTTGTAAAAAATTCTATTTAGCCCATATTGAAAAGCCAGAAGAAGTTATTTCTGCAATTAGGGGCGAGAGATTTGACATTGCGTTTGCAAGCCCAGATGCAGTTCTCGCAGCAGGGATGAGCGACGCACTGATTAAGGCTGGATACAAAATTGCCTCGCCAATTAAGGCAGCAGCAAGGATTGAATGGGATAAGGGATTTATGCGATCGCTCATGGAGAAGTACGCAATTAACGGACGAGTTTTTCATAAAGTAGTAAGAGACGCTACAGAGGCAAAACGAATAATCGAAAAGATGAAAGATGTAGTTATCAAACCACTAGGCCTAACTGGCGGAAAGGGAGTCAAAGTAGCTGGAGAGCATTTTCAAACAATAGATGAGGGGATGGAGTACGTACATCATTTACTTGGAAATGATGGAATGTGTTTAATTGAAGAGAGAGTTGAAGGCGAGGAATTTTCACTAATGTGCTTCTCTGATGGAATACATATTGCACCAATGCCACCAGTACAAGACCACAAAAGGGCATTTGAAAATGATTCTGGCCCAAACACAGGCGGTATGGGAAGCTATTCAAGCGGACAGCGACTGCCATTTATGAGTCAAAGTGATTTGGATGAAGCTCATAAGATATTGCAGCAAACAATTGACGCATTAAACAAAGAAGGCTGTCCATTTAAGGGAGTTTTATATGGCCAATTTATGGCTACTAAGACAGGCTTGAAGGTAATTGAATTCAATGCCAGATTTGGTGATCCAGAAGCAATGAATGCGATTTCGACCCTTGAAAGCTCATTATCAGAAATATTTTTTGATATCGCAAATGGCAC
>CAZZKB010000060.1:2749-5989 GCA_964654575.1 Microcaldota archaeon
AGAAGTACCAAAAGCTGAATTGGCACCAATAAAACCTGGAAAATACACCCCATTAGGTGAAACGATAGTAAGAAAAGTTGAACCTGGAACATTAAATCCATCAGCAGTAGTACGAGAGATTGCATTAGGCGATCTGGGTTCAGACAAGTTCATGTAAATACAACCTAATTTTTAATTTCTAATTTACTTATTTCTAATTAATGAAAGTTCATATCATAGGTGCTGGTCCCTCAGGCTCAATTGCTGCAATGAGCGCACTTAGAGCCGGCTTTGAACCAGTAGTTTCAGAAGAACATCCAGAGTCTGGAATACCGGAAAACTGCTCTGGGCTATTTTCAAAAGATGGACTTGATTCACTAAAAGATTTTCTAGATTATCGAAAGCTCATAATAAACCCAATCAACGGTGCTGATGTTTACATTGGTCAGAGTAAATTGCATATTAGAAAGAAAGAGCCGATTGCGTATGTTTGTAGCAGGTCTGGTCTTGATCAAACACTTTCAGAAAATGCAATAAATGAAGGAGTGAAGATAAAATACGGTCAGAGAGTAACTAGTAATTTTGAATCCAAAAATATTATTGGGGCTGATGGACCAACTAGCAATGTTGCATCACATTTTGGATTCCCAAAGATAACTAAATACGCATCAACTCTTCAAGCCCATGTCAAATACAAATGTAATGATCTTCATGCAGTTGAAGTTTTTATTTCAAACGAAAAATTCCCAGGCTTCTTTGCTTGGGTAATTCCGCATGATGAATATAGTGCCGAATTTGGGGTTGGGGTTGAAATGCCGCATAAGGCAATTGATGCTTGGAACAAATTACTAAAGATGAAAAAAATTGAAAATACATCAAAGCCTCGAGGTTGGGCAATTCCTCTTTCAACTAGAAAAAAAACAGGCATGACAAAAGGAGAGTATAAAGTTCTCTTAGCTGGCGATGCAGCTGGACAAGTAAAGGCTACAACTGGCGGCGGAGTTATCTTTGGAGGTAATTGCGCAGCAGTTGCTGGCAAGTTGGCAGATAACCCTTCTAGATACGACTTTGAATGGCGCCTTCGATTCGGAGCTGATCTTAAATCGCACCAAATAGTGCACAATTACCTAGCAAAAATGAATGAGCAGCAGATCGAATCTCTAGGAAAACGACTTGTAAAATTAAAAATAGACGAATATCTATCACAAAATGGCCACATGGATAGACCAACTAGGATGATCAGACCGCAATTACTAGTGCATATGATTAGAAGTATGAGTGGGTTCTAATCATCAGGCGCAAAATCATCATAACGCATAGAAGATATTCTTAGATGCGCAGTTATTTGCCCCTTATCCATGCGTTTTTGAAGCAATGAACGAATTAGCTCAGTTCTAGCAGCACTAACTAGTGCAAACATCTCTGCAGCATGTGGTTTTAGTTTGTTTTTCATATCATCAATAGTTTTGTCTCGATGAACCCCTGGACCCAAAATAACAAGTGCGATGTTTCTTAGTACACTGTCAGAAACTTCTCGCCCTACTTCAAGCACCCTAAAAGGCCCTTCTTGTGAAATATAAGATTCTACAGTAGCTCTAAGATTCTCATCCATAGTAGTTTGAACAGAAGCAAAAGAAGAAGCAGATGCTTTTAGTTGTGCATCTTCTGGAAGCCCGAATGCGTCTTCAGATAGTCCTGCTCTAGTGATGGCTTTTTTCATAGCACCGGTTCCTAGATGAAAACGATCTGATGCTTGATTGATAGTCAAACCTTCTTTATGAGCAGCGATTACTGCCTTTGATTGAAGATTACGCGCTCTTTCAAGTAATTTGTCGGGACATTTTGGGCCTACTAGTGCCCTAACTGAAGCGACATTGAGATTACCGACTCGTGCGATATCGGAAATTGTTGCATCAGAAACCGCGCCATTATCACCAAGGCGGAAGAAGAATGAGTTTTCCACCTCACCTAAAATTTCCATAACACGATCCATAGTAGCAGGGATGGCTGGGCTAGGCATCGGAGCTGGTTTTGCTTGAGCGGGAGCTGTGAAAGCTTCTCTTCGTGGTGAATTTGGAGATTGGACGGGGCCAGATGCAGGCGTTTTAGGAGCTTGAGCCGATCTAGGCTTGAGGGTTAGAGAATATTTTGAGAGCTCTGTATAGAGAGAACTTCTTGACATATCTAACCGAGTTCCAATTTCAGTTGCATCTAAGCCCTCATCGATAAGTTTGGCTAGAGTTTCTTTTCTGGCTCGATAAACCAGCTGCTTAAGAGTATCGATTTTTTCCACGAGGATAGCCTTTGAGGAACCTGGAAGTGCATCAATTAAGAAATGAAAACTTTTGATAGTCATGCTCGCAGCTGTAAATTTAAAATCACGATATGGGTTTTTAGAAGCTAAAATAACTCGCTCCAAATCCTGATCTGAAATTGTTGCTTGACCTCCGCCAACTGGAGGCGCAACCTCATCCTTAAGATCGACTTTGTAGAGAGCTGCCTTCTTTCTTACATATTCGACATCGACACCAAATTCTAAAGCAACTTCTTGAATTGTCTTTTCAGCTGCTGATCGCTCTGCTAAAATAGCTCTTCTTCTATCTGAAACAGCCTTTGAAAGAGAACTTGAATTATCTTCAACAAATTTAACCGCAGCATCAGGCAGTTCTAAAGCACTACATAGTGTGGCAACCCCGCCTTCAGAAAACCCAGAAGAAGTGAGTCTGACTGCAAAGGGATTAGCAAGAGATGCGATGGGGCCGACAATTTGCTCAACGCTGAATACTAGCTCAAGCACCACGGCAGCGGGTTCTGGTTCAGACGCAATCATTTCAGACGCAGGTGCAATGACAGCTGACACATGCGCAACGACCGAAGAAACGGAAGGAACTGCCTCATGAACTTCTGGACTTGGAGCTGCAACTTCATTTGCTGCAGCAGCTGTTTTTGGAGTAGGAACTAACTCAAGTACGCATTCTGATAAGTAAGAAGTACTCAATGCCGGATTATCAAGATCGATTACTAATCCATTTGACCGGGCAAAAACACAGGCAACATCAATAGTAGCTAATAATTGTCTAATATTACCCCTAAATTCTCTACATGCAGAAGTCAGACGAATTAGTGCCCTCTCTTCGATTGTTATTCCGCTACCCTCAAGTGCGTAATCTACGATAGGTTTTACATCTTCAATGCGCTCTCTAAGCGAAGGAATTACGATACGAATTGGTCCGATTCTAGATAGCAGATCTTCCCTAAATG
>CAZZKB010000061.1:0-5979 GCA_964654575.1 Microcaldota archaeon
TGTATCTATACTCTGTTGTCTAATCGTCGGTTGTTGTACATTTGTTTGGGGTCCATCGTCAAATCCAGGCATTTAAGCACCGAAGCTTATTGATCTCTAACAAATATATGCATTGTGTTTCCTAAAGTTCCTGTTTCTCTAGTTCCATCATCTCTCGTGACTACTCTATTAGGATAATATACTATTGCAACTCCAGGATAACCACTCACTCCGCTAATTGTTTGTCTTCCTGTCAATTGTCCTGTTTGTTCATTTGCTGGAAGAGCAAACACGACGTACTGTTCTTCCCCTCTACTATTTTCACCGTGCTGAACAAAAAGTCTCACTCTTCTTAAATCGGTGTTTGTTGCTGTTCTGTACGCTTGTGAAAATCCGACTAATTCTTGATTTACTCCAGAGTCTCCGCCTCTTGCATTTGTATATACTGCTCCAAACTGATTCTTATTTTCTCGTGCATCTATACTGTAAAGAACTCTAAGTCCATCAGCACCACCAGTTTCTCTTATTATTACCATGTTTCTGTAGTATGCAAGATTTCCGTTTGGAACATCAGATTGAATAGTTCCATCTAATCTATCTCTCCATCGTTCTCCTCTAACTCCGCCTGTTCTGTATTGAGCACTTGTCGCATCTGTCTGTGCAATACTTCTGTCTAATGTTATTACGCTCAATTCGATTCCACCGAAGGTAACTGTGTTAGGAATAATTGCTGCAGCAACTGGAGTATTAACTGCCAATCTTCTGTCTTGACCAAATGCAACTTGTGCCGGTGGCAAGACTAAACTTGCTGCTACTGCTCCTGCTACGAATCTCTGTTTAAGTGAAGTACCATATCCAACCATTATCTCACCCTTATAATATTTTTAACACACAAAGTCTTTATATACCTGTCTTTTTTACCTATTTTAGCTAGTTTTGTGTATTTTTACACATTCGAAATTCGTACTTAGATTTTTTTGAACATTTATTGTTGTTAAAAATTAAGGTTTGAGAATAATGGAATTTTGACAGCAATAACTCTCAAGATATAAAAAAGAAAAAAATTTCTCTCTAGAAACTAATTATCATGCCATCCATTGCAGCAAGAGTTCGAACTCCGCTTGCGTCCTGTATCTTCTTGGCTTCTAACTCAGGACCGACCTTTAGCATTTTCAAGCCTAGATGCGTCATTATACAATTCTTTGGCTTTGCAACTTTTAGTATTTCAATCACATCGCCTGTTTTCAAGTGCCCATGATACTCATCTGATTCTGGCTTGATGCAATTGACTATCAAGTAATCACAGCCGCTAAACTCACGTCCAAATTCTTCTCGGTATTCAGTGTCTGTAATATAGCCGACTACTTTGCCATCCATGTGCAACTTGAAACCAAATGCAGTAGGTTCATCATGCTTCATCTGAAAAACTTCGATTTCAAATTCTCCTTTTGGAGTAACGAATTTTCTACGTTCATTAAATCGAGCGCTATAAACTTCTGTGACTTTTTGCTGATGGTATTTGTGAACTCCTCGGTCGCCATTTTCATCTCCATCTATAACGTACTGACTTCCGATGAGTATTCCTTTTTTCTCAAGGCCGTATCTACTCATACCCTCTATCATTACCATCGCATCGGAAAAATGGTCTATGTGTCGATGCGTAACTATTATGACATCTAGTTCCATTGGCCGCTGTCTAACTCGTTTTGAATGCAATAGTGCTCCTGGGCCAGGGTCGACGTGAATGTTAGCAGACTGTGAATTGATCCTAAATCCTCCGGTGCCGCGTACTTGCTTAATGAGGTTGATGCGGCCACCACCAGTTCCTAGAAAAATTATATCCATATTTACAATTAGAACTCAGGTGCTTAATATTACTGTCTGTTAATTAGTGTCACTGTTTTGCAATACATGCAAATTTCCTGGCTTGTAGGTTCTCCGCATTCTTTACAGTCTTTCAATTGAGTTTCGTTTGCAATCGGTTTTATGTATTTTTCAATTGCCTCTAGACTATTGACTATCTTGTATTTTGTTCCAGGGTATTTTTCTTCGCTTTCGTTTAGCATTTTTCGCACGTGCCCTCTGAAAGCCCATTTTGCATAAGGGCAATCCATTCTCTCAAGTTCTATTCCTTTGACTATTGCATAAATAGCAACTTCTTTTTCAGGGCTAAGCATCAGTGGTTTTATTCTTGTTACAAACCGATTATCCTTTACTACTGGTTCATTCAATCTAGCTAACCGCGATGGTTCATTCTTCATTATGTTCATCAAGACTGTTTGAGCTGTGTCATCAAGGTTGTGACCAATTGCAAGTTTATCTGCCTTGACTACTCTAGCTGCCTTATTTAGCAAATATCTTCTAAGTATTCCGCAATGTGAGCAAGGTATATCATCTGGATTTTTTTCTACTATCTCATCCATAGTCTTTCCAGCTTCCTTTTTGTATGAAAAGACATGGTGCTCAATTCCTAATTTTTCGCATTCTCGTTTTGCTATCTCAAGAGTCTTATTTCGATAGCCTTTGATTCCCTCATCAATTGTTATCGCAACTAGTTCAAATGGTAGGTCTTTTTTCAAATCAAAAAGACAATGTAATAGTACGCAGCTATCCTTTCCGCCAGAAAGACCTACTGCAATCCGGTCATTCTTTTTTATCAACTTGTATTCTCTAACTGTTTTTCTAAATCGCTTATCGAACATCCGTTTGAAATGGTTCTGACACAGATGCTGCTGGGCATAACCTAAGTAGACTGCAGCATCTATTTCACACTTTGAGCACTTATCCACCAAAAACAACCTTGATTACTTCTACTTTATCTGCTTTTCCAACCTTTGCAGTTTCAGGTGCTAGTTTTCCGTTTATTTTTACTACTACTTCTTCCCTGCTTACATTCAATTCTTTTAGCAGGTTTGTTATGCTTCCTTCAAACTGCATTTGCTGCTCTTTACTATCTAAAATAAGCTGCATTATCTATCACTTGTTACTATTTATGTAATTATTACTATTTATAGTCTTATCGCCGACAAAATGTCTTCTTTATTGTCTTTATGAACTGCGATAAAATTAGTTCTTTTGTCTAGCTTCGGCTCGATTTTGATTTCATTTCCATTTTCATCAAAACAGCAACCTCCTGCCTCTTCGATTATCAGTTTTGCCGCAGCGATATCAACCATCTTGAGCAATCTTTTTTCATGTATGTGTAGAAAAATATCAGCTCTGCCCGAAGCAACAAAGCATCCTTCAAGTGCTGCTGCTCCTAATATTCGATGGCTTAGAAATCGATTTGTTAGTTGCATATATACTTGTTTGTCTACTTGACTTATTGGTCTACCATAGAGAACCATTGCTTTTTCTAACTTATCAAATTTCTTAACATTGATTTTCTTATTATTACAAAAAGCCCCTTCATTTTTTATCGCACTAAACACTTCACCACTAACTAAGTCTCTTACTACTCCTACTACAACTTCGCCTTTTTCAAGTGCAGCAATCGAGCAGCAGTAGGGCTGCAGTCTTCGCTTTGCATTCATCGTTCCATCGATCGGATCGATAATAAAAATTAAATCATTCGATCCGAAATTCTTTTCTCCTAACTCCTCACTAACAATTGTACATTTGAACTTTTCAGACAAACTTTTGACTAAAAAATCTTCTGCAAATTTATCCAGTACTGTTGTCCGGTCGCCTCCGGCTCCGATTCCTATTTCTCTAGATAAATCAATGTCCTCTAAGTATAATTTGTCAAGTTTTTGTTTTAGCTCTTCAGTTATTTGAATTAGAAAATTACGAATTGGTGTGTGCATAATATCTTTTAGTTAATGATTGGTTATATGCATTTGCACTAAGTGCATCAAATTCTATCCTAACTCCAAGGTGTCTATTTTCGTTAACAAGCAGCTTTTATGCTTATTCGTATATAGTCTAATGCGATGGAGTTTGCATTTTTAAGAAAACTTGTGCGGATAGGTGCACTTGGCTTAGGGTTGTTTGTATATACTCAGATAATAAGTGTTCTTTGCCTTACGATCTATTTGATATTGCTTAGGGACAACCCAACATCGAATGTAGAGCCTGCTTTTTTCCCGTTAATTCTTCTTATACTCCTTGGCATCCTCGGAATTGCATTTTCCACATTACACATTAAGAAAAAATATACTATTGATAATAAATGGGCAATCGGAATCGCAATAATTTTCCTATTAATAACATTATATTCTATTTATGTTGGGTTTTACTTTGAAGGGTCAGCCTGGTTTTTCTATCGCGGATTATATGAATTGAATCCTACGTTGCCACCACCCTCATATATCTCAGGCGCGTTTTGGTGGAACTGGTGGCCACGTTGAGTTGATTTAATGAGAATGCAAAGATTAAGTCAGCAAACTAGACACTCTAAATCTTTTTTATCTGCTGCAATGGTTCTTATTTCAACTTTAAATTGTACTGAAGATCATCAACCTGTTGAGCAATATCCTTTTCTTAGGCAAATATATCTTCAGGAACCTCGTGGAATTGTCTCGTTTAGAAGATCTGGAGCAACAAACGAAATTCTTATCGCTGAAAATCAGGTACTTGTTTATTTTGATCCTGACGCATCGACCCAACAGATCGAACGTGTCAATTCTTGGCTTTCACAAAGAGGTATATCTGTTGTCGGAGAGGTGCCACAATCGCATATGTATCAATACCAAACCACACCTCAAACAGATCTTAATTCAATCCTCCAAGACATAAGCAGACTGGCAGGTGTGCAGTTTGCAACTCCAAATTTAGTATTGGCTGGTCAAAGAGATCCAAGCCCAAATGTAGGTGCAATTAGTAGCGATGGATTTTATTGGATTGACAAAATACGTGCACGTTCTGCCTGGGACGTAACAACCGGCTCCAATACAATTCCAATTGGGATTGTTGATGATGCAGTTGATTCGAATAATTTACAACTACGGGGGAAAGTAGCTCGTTATTTTGCAAGATGTGCTCTAGATGGAGATCCAAACAGAGTTTATTTTTCGTACGTTCCAGATCCAAACTCTACAGAAGCAAGATCGTCAGAATGCAATACTTTAGATGTCGGTGTTTATCATGGAACAAATGTTGCTGCACTTGCAGCTGCAAGGGGAGATGATGGAAATCGCCTAAATGCAGTTGGGGTCTCATGGAATAGTCCAATTGTATCAGTTGATTTATATGGCGGCGATCTATTACGCAGGTTCTTAATGGGCCCTCAATCTCCAACTGGTTCATCTTTTCTAGCTGCATTAGACGCCGGAATTGAAGTTGCCATTAATGCAGGTGCTAGGGTCATTAATGTGTCTCAGGGATTCAATTCCCCAGAATATAGTCAAGACGATCGGTATCGTTTTAGATTCGCTCTTGTCAATGCAATGAGATCTGCCCAAGAGCGGAATGTGCTAGTTGTTTTTGCTGCTGGCAATGCTGGAGTTAGAACTGATGATTTGTTGTTTCCGCTTGAATGGTCTGTCGCAAGCCACATTCAATATTATACAAATGCAATTTTTGTTGGTGCAACTGATTCAAACGATTGTATTGCAAATTTTTCAGATGGTGGACGAATTGTTCCTATTTATGCACCCGGTGTTGGTGTGTATAATCTACCTCGTCCAGCAGTTCCATTATTTGGTTCAGGTACCTCTTATGCCGCTCCTTTGGTTGCTGGAGCTGCAGCCTTAGTTTGGAGTGTAAACCCAGCTCTTTCAGCAGATCAAGTCAGAAGAATGTTGATTGACAATGCAAGAATTGCTAGCAGTACTTCATGTACTGTCGATTCAAGATCAGTCCATATCTTAGACGTTTCTGCTGCAGTCAGAGCAGCACAACAAAACAGTGCAGATGCTTCAGTGCAAAATGATGCAGCTGTTGATGTATCTTCAAGATATGATTTTGGTTGTGGCGCATTTCATAATATAATACGAACTTCAGATGGCGGATTCTTTCTATCTGGTTCTTCTATTCCAGATCCATCTAATCCAACTCTTG
>CAZZKB010000062.1:0-5964 GCA_964654575.1 Microcaldota archaeon
TTTTTAGTATGACAAAGTAATCTTGATTTTTCTGACCTACATTTAGTTAGTACTTGTCATTTATATTAACAGTATTGACTGCAGAGATACTAATTTGTCCATTAACACCCAGACAACCTTCGCTTTGAAATGGATCTAGATCTGCCTTTGAAACAGTTTGACGATTTCTTGGATCAGAATTAAATCGCTGCAACTCAAAGCCAGCAACACCAGCAGTCATGAAGAAAACCTGATTTTTTCCGTCCCTTACTGCCATAGAAAGGTTTAGACCCATATCGTTTTCTACATTATAATCTGAATTGACTTTTGATTTAATCTGCTCTACAGCCAATGCTGCATCGATTAGTTGAGCGATGGTCTTTACATTGTCCTTATTTAGACCCCCCTCCAACCAACCACATGCAAGGGCAGTAAATATTACTTCATGAGCGATTTTTGCTGCATGAACAGCTTCCGTAGGTTTAGTTGTGCATATTCCATTAGCTAGTACATCAAGCACGTATCCAGAAGATGCGTGTTTGTAGAAATAGCGATGATGCGTAGTCGCTCCAAGAACATCATCTTGGTGCATTACCTTTGCAGTATATACATCATATGGCAAACCAGTAACGGTTTCAACAATTGATTGCGCCTCAAGTGTCCTTGCTGCGGCAGTTCGTAAAGATGTTAATTCATTTGATGGATAATGTGTTTCTGAAGTAGCTTCGTCATGTAGACCATAAGCTGCCTGCGTGTATACTCGAGCTGTACTAGAGCCATTGGTCGGACGAACCTGCTTTATCGCGTATTGATAACCAGTACTAGATGCAACACCTAGTCGAACGAAACTTTGTGCAAGTGGTGCTTGAAGTAGATCGTGTTGTGAAAATACTCTAAATAATTCTTCAGCCCCTTCTTGGGTTACATTCTGTCTTTTCAAAACATGATAATCAAACAACTCACGCTGGTATAAAGTAGTAGTATCTTTATCCATAAACGCAGAGACTACTTCAGCTGGTTTAGGTTTTCTGAGTTTTAATTTTTCTTTTAGTGCAACTGCAGCAGCTTTGTATGCTGCAACTTGCTCAATGTTACCATTCATAATTAGAGCAGTGATAACTCGGCTGATTAAGACCTCTCGAACTCCTGGATGAAGTCTGGTTAATGCATCTAAATCAGCAACAGATGGACGATCTGCTGCTTCAGCTCGACCAGCAAGTTTGAGTACATTACAAACCAAAGCTTCTGACTCGTTACTTAAACCTAATGAAATAACTCCGATCGCAGCTCTTCTTGATAGATTAGCAGCAATTCCTAGTTTTGCTTCTGGTGCAAAATACTCTTTTGGCGGCTCTATGTATTTTGGTGTTGTAGATGCAACTGGTGCTGGCGCAACTACTGGAGCGACTGGAACTTGTGCAGAAGCTGGAGTAAGTGGAGCAGGCACTAATGGAGGTCTTGCTGGAACACCACCCCCAACAACAGCAGTTACGGAACCAGCATGAGCTGAGAATGCCACGGTCGGAGCATTTGGAGGCGCATGAGCGTAAGGATTTCCAGGTACGCCGCCGCTAGGTTTAGCATGTGGCTTAGCTGGAGCCGGTGGTGCTGATGCAACTATTGGAGCTACTGTAGGTGGCTGTTGAACGACTGCTGGCGCAGGTGCTGGTGGTGAAGGCGTTGGAACCACAGGAGCCGGTGTCGGAGGTGGAGAAGGAGGTAGCGGAGCCGGAGCGGATGTAGTTGCAGCGATGTGATCTACTGCGGCAATACCATCAGTAATTATTTTTTGCAGTTCTGAGTGTTGTAATTTAGTAATACCACACAGGCGCACCAGCGCATCACGATCTCTTCTATTGACTCTTCGTTGAACGACTTCAGCAAGAGCCTTCTTTGAAAGACCAATTACAGAATCTGCCAAATCTCTTGCGATCATTTCAAGATCGTGCTCGTAATTAGACTTATCAGCAATCATTTTGTTGATTAATAAATCATAAGCACCAGATCTGCCAAACATGATAGTTCGGCTGATTTTTGGATTAGCAATAAAGGCTTTGAGGTTTTCAACGGGTTTAGTCGATTTGACCCACATTCCCAAAGCAGCCATTGCCATTCTTTCATGAGCCTCTAGAGGAATACTTTCTGGAGAATTATCACTTACTCTAGTTCTTTCAATAAGTTCTGTCAAAGCCTTAGCTCGAGAATCAGTGGTTGCTCCAATCGACCAATATTTCTTTTCAACAAAAAAGTTTGCTGCATGTGCGCATGCATCTACTCGAACTTGATTTGGATAAGAAACATCCGTTCCGATATCTAATAGAGGGTCTGGGTTTCCGCGTTTGGCATAGATTGCAACCGCTGCATTTCCAGCAGTTGTTCTTTCATCTAATGACCAGGTACCATTGCTATTTGTAGCAATTTCACTTAGATCATTTGCTAATCCAAGGTTTGTTGCAGCATTGCAGAAAAGTCTTAATGCAACAGTTCGAACATTATCATCTTGACCTGAATCTGGATGCGCGATATCATATAGAACTTTTGCAGCATCTGGAGTAGATGTGTCAAGTCCATGAATTTGATCGGCTACATAATAGATTGCTGGAAGAGCATTTAGTCCATTAATATTGTGTACATCTGGAACGATATCACTTGCAGCGACATGAAGAACATCTGACAATTGATCAGACGTATAAGTATATTTTGCGAATTCGGAGCGCATATATGCAACGCCTTTTCTGTAGCCAGAAGGAATGTCATTTAGTGCAAAATCACTCATTGCAAGAGAATAAAGAGTTCTTGAAGTTGTTACGTATCTGCGATTTACTCCGATTGCTCGAGGGCTAGAAAGTGTACCAGTTCTTGAATTTATTGCAGTATCTAAAGCCGTGTCATAAGCCTGAGTTTTCATATTATAGCAGCAGTCTGAACCGAAGACCTCTTGAACATCGGTCTCGTTTGCAAGGCTTACTCGACCACTTCGATAGACTAATCGCCTTGCCCAAAGGTATGCTTTTTTATCTCGATCTGAAGTTCTTGATCTAATATCACTAACAGCAGCCTGATAAATAGTCGGCACAGAACCAGTTGAATTTGCATAACTTGTTAGTGCCCTCTGAACCTCAGCAACTAAAACATCATTATAGGAAACTTGTCCTTTTGAAATAGTAACTTTTTGATTCGAAGGTAGTGGCAATTGAGAACTACCATGAACAACTATTTCATAAGCAAGGCCAAAGTAGATGTGAGGATTTGGATTGTCAATAATTGCTGAAGAAAGACCATCGCGAAGGACTGCCTCAACATAGCCACTATATTCTGATGGAACTTGATACACTGTTCCTTCTGCACGTGCCTTGAGAGATTCGATCGTATGATGTAGAACATGACCAACAGTAAGAGCAATTGATTCACTCATAGACTGCTCTCGAATATCATAAACAACACTCTTTGGAGGTTTTCCTTTAGTTGATGAAACTTTCTTAGTTCCTCCAAAGTAATACTCTGTCTCAACAGTTGGATTACCAGATGCATCGGTAATAACAACCGATCTTCGAGCAGGAATTGCTTGATTTGCTACCGAATCAGCTTCAATTGCAGCTGCAACGTCTGGACCTCTGGCAACGAAATCTGCAACGAAGTCTGCACTAACAACATCAGCTGATACTGAAAAGTCGGGATTTGATGCTGAGCCAAGTGCAGCAAGACGAGCTCGATTTACTGCTACGAAGAGTGATGCTTTGTCTAATGGAACTCCGTAACTAAAAGCTGCTAACTCATATGAACCAGGCTCGGCATTAGGTGAACCTTCGCTATCTAGAGCAGTAAATGATTCATAAACTTTTCTTGCAACCCATTCGATTCTTCTTTCATTAACTACTGCACTTGCTTCTTGTTCTAGTGCAGAGTAATATCGTTCATTAAGAATACCGCGACAACTTGCTCTAGCAGCC
Source organism: Microcaldota archaeon (assembly GCA_964654575.1). GTDB lineage: Archaea > Micrarchaeota > Micrarchaeia > Anstonellales > Bilamarchaeaceae > Bilamarchaeum. Next base: position 3,930 of record CAZZKB010000062.1, read on the forward strand.
TTGATTCTTGCAACTGGACGATAGAGTTCGTGATCTTTTCTTAATACACCACCATGAGCAGATAAATCATCGATTATCGCTGCAAGAGTTGCAACTTCTTCTGATCGATATTTGGAGTATTCTCGATCGATGTTTTCTGGAGTTCGATCTGATTCTTCAAGTGAATTTGAAATTTGAGTTTTTATTGCTGCTACGATAGATGGATTAACTTTAGATTGATCGGAATATTTTGATTCTAAGGCTGAGACGTGCTGATCTGAAATAGGAAGTCTTTCTGAATCTAGTTTGGCATTGCGAGACCTAGCAATATCGACCAAAGTAAATGCTCGCCCACCATAAACTCGATATCTCATGAGTAACCCTACCGTTTCTATTAGTGTTTATATGTGGAAAGTTATTATAAATAGATGGGTGTGGCTTTGTGTCATAAGTAGGCTCTTGTGCTATAAGTCAGGTGCTTGTGCTATAATTACGAGAAACGTAGGAAGGTGAGGTAAATGAAAACAAATAATCAATTAAATGAGATAATGAAAAAATTTGAAAAACTGATAGAGACACATCAAAAAATAATCAAAATGATTAAGGATGAGTATCGTTGATTAGCTTCTGTAGTTCCGCAATGAATTCATCAGTTTGTTTATCTGCCTGCTGATTAAGTGCAATACGTTTAGATAAAAAAGAACTCTGTTCATTTTTTACAAGTTGAAGAATCAGCTCGCGGATTTTTTTGTTTAACTCTACAGATTTGATCAGCATAGGATAATAGGATTTAGCCGAATTGGACAAGTCTTGTTGGGTATGCTTTCCATCAATTATATTTTCATAAAGTTTAATGGTCGAATTAGCATGCTGACTCAAAGCCAAACTAAGTTCAACAGAAGCATCTGATATATTCAATGCCAAATCCATCAATTCAGTTTTAGTCTCCATAATATCCCTCATAATAGAAAATGGTAAATCAATTAAATAGTGTTTTGACGCCATTCCAGTCTAAATAGCTTAGGACTCCCAAAATATAGTCTGATAAGAAAGCAGCTGTTATTGTGACTGGATCGATAGAATAATATACGAATGAGTACAATCCTATTATGGGAATAGATATTATCAATATATTTCCAAATCTGTTTCCAACTAACAATAGTGGAAGAGCAACTATCGTAAAAGTTATCGTTAATACCAAACAAACTTTACCTATTAGATCGTAGGCAATAAAGTTCATATTTAGTGAATAGAATACCCAAACCAAAGAGATTATTCTCATTGCAAGGAGAAGTATCAATGTGTTTTTATTTGCAGTGCCGATTTTATTCTCTGAAAGGAAGAACCCAATTAAGTATATAATAAACATGATCCCAATTACTATTAAAACTCCCATCCATCCAAGTGTTTTTACTACTAAATAGCCCATAAGTCCGCCAATTAACCATGCGGCATATTCTATGATCTTGCCCAATGAAACCACACCATCACCTTCCAACATGATGCAGCTTTCTTTTTATAAAGCTTAGGAAATACTAACTACACTTAGAAATTACTTAGCAACCTTTAAGACCGCTAATCAAACTAGTCCAGCCATGCCTGATCGGATTGCTTTGCAAACCCTAAGTAAACTGATGAAGAAAGACGCTCTTCTCTACTTGTATCTGATTAGGCAAAATCCTTCTAGATTCAAAGATTTGCCCGGAAATTCATTTACTAAGGCAGCTAGGCTAAAGGAACTAGTAGAACTAGGAATGATTGATAAGTCAATTGTTATTGAAAAATCTGAAACTTCTCTTGGCTACAAACTTACTGATAAAGGAGAACGAATAATGACGAAGTTGGATGAACTATTGAGGGCGATTTAGATCCAACCTAAGAATTTAGAAAAAATCCAAGCAATGAAAAAACCAAATAGAATAAAAACGATCAAAACAGGAGAATTTGATAGTGAATCTGGAAGACCTACAAATAACATTAATTATCAACTTTTTGTTGTAAAGCCTCTAAAATATTAGGTCTAAATATTACTAATTCATATAATAAAAGTTCATTT